>CAXBHV010000813.1:0-4129 GCA_963974855.1 uncultured Rhodopirellula sp.
GCCTGAGCGCACGCGAAGGGTGTTGTTTCGTCGGTTGGTGGTAGGTCATGGCAATGGTTGTTGGAAATGTTTGTATGATGCGGCGCGAGCCGCGCGGACTGCTCCGTGCGTGATTACACGACTGAACCGTAGCGAACGTCGCAGAGAATTTCGGCGGCGCACGTAAAACCGAAACTCTCTGCGAGTTTCGCTACGAAAAAATCCTTCACATCGTCCCCGCTAATGGTTGAACAAAAACTCTTTGGTGTTGATCAATGCCCACAGCAGATCTTGCAAGTTTTCGCGGGTGGCATCGACTTCGCTGATTGGTTTCTTGTCGCCACCCACCCGTGGTTCGGATAAATACGCGACCGCCGTGGTTTCTTCTTCCTCGCCCGGTGCCCGTGAATAAGCCGCCAAATACAACTCGTTGACTCGATCTTGGTTGCTAACATCTTTGGCGGCCGCCAATCGTTCGGCGCGGCCCCCTTTGAACGCAAGTTTGGCTTTGATGTCCGCGGCGTTGATGAAATGCAGGCTCTGTGCCAGGCTGGAGGATTGAACCCGCTCGCATTCGCACACACTGGTGCTTTCGGGACGCCCAAACACTCGCAAAAACGGCGACGATTTGTTGTAGCTATTGTCCGGCAGTGCGACCGCTTTGGTGCCGACCGGCAAGTTGGCAAAGTCGGTGCGTGCGGCTGTCAAAAAATCAATCGAATCAAGCAAAACTTCGGCTTGCAGTCGCTTGGGATAGAACCGCGAGTAGTTTTGGCGGTCGGCGATGTTGTGTTCGTTGGGAACCGAACTCAATTGATAGGCATGCGAACGAGTAATCACACGAACTAATTCTTTCAGATCATAACCGCTGTCGACAAAGTGTTTTTCGATCGCGGCTAACAGTTCCGGATTGGTGGGCGGATTGGTGTCGCGGATGTCATCCTCGGGTTCGATCAGCCCACGGCTAAAGAAATGTTTCCAATAGCGATTCACCAGTGCTTTGGCAAAAAACGGATTCTCAGCCGAGCTCATCCAATCGGCCAGCCGTAGTCGAGGGTCCTCGCCAGCAGGGATTTCACCGACGCTGTCTCCCAAGGCCGCGGGCAGTAGAGTTTCGCCGGTCTTGGGGTTCTTTTCACCCGCGACACCGCGTTGATGAAAGATTTGGTCTTCGCCGCGAACGCCCGTTGGTTTGCGTCCCACTTTGCTAAAGAACGCGACAAGCGAGTAGTAGTCGTCTTGGCTCCATCGCTCAAACGGATGATGGTGGCATTGGGCACACTGCATTCGGACGCCTAGAAACAATTGGGCAACGTCCTCGATTTGTTCCTTCGGTTCCTTGACTCGCTTGTACCAAGCGACCGGCGGATTGCCCATCACGGTTCCGGTGGCAGCCAACAACTCACGCACGATTTGGTCGTAAGGCCGGTTCGCCAACAAACTGTCTCGCATCCAAGCGTGAAAAGCAAAGTTGGATGTAATGTCGCTGTTGTCGTCCCGCCGATTCTTCAGTAGCGATGTCCACTTGTTTGCAAAGTAGTCTGCGTAGTCGGGACTCTTCAGCAGATCGTCGATCACTTGGTCGCGGCGGTCCTCGTTGCTGTTTGTCAGGAAGGCTCGCGATTCGTCTTCGGTCGGCAAGCGGCCTGCGATGTCCAAGGTGACTCGGCGCAAGAATGTCGCGTCGTCACACACCGGCGAAGGCGGAATGCCCAGTGTTTGCAAATTCTCAAAGACATGATTGTCAACGAAGTTGTTCGATTCGGGCACTTCGTCGACAGCGGCTCCCAATGGAATCGCGGCGGTATAGACTGCGACTTTGCCTTGGTAACGAACCATCACGGCGGCGTTGCCAGGCAGATGCTGAGCATGCACCAAACCGGACTCGGACGACTCGATCATCGCGACGTCATTGGTTTCATAGAGAGCCAGATCGGTGACATCGCGAGTTGTGCCGTCGCTGTAATGAGCAACCGCCGTTAATTGCTGCGATGCACCCTGGTTCAACAATCCTCGTTCGGGCTGGACGTGAATCGAATCAAGTTCGGGTGCGTCGTCCGCACCGTACAGAGCTCCCGCGGCAACCCAGTCACGCAGTTGGCGATAGCCGGTTGAATCGATGTCTAGCCGATGGCCACCGCCATGCGGAACTTGCCCGGTCGCTTTCAGCAGTAGCAGACTTTGGTCCGGTGCTGCCAAGGACAGTCGTCGCCCGCGACCTTCGCGTACCACGTGTTCATAATCTTCGGTGGGCTCGAACCCCAACAGCGAAAGTTGAAAACCGTTCTGTCCGCCACCCGCCTTGGCATGGCAAACGCCGGTATTGCAGCCTGCTTTGGTCAATACCGGAGCGACGTCGTTGGGGAAGCTAATCGCATGCTTGGGTGCGTCCACCGCAGCCGTTTCGGCCGACGAAATATTGCTGTAACACAGCGATAAAACGATCGCAGCGACACATGGCAAGCACCATGGCACCTTCGAAAACTCGCGACAGGCTACGTCGAATCGCATAAGCGAGTATCACAATAATGGGTGGGAGTCCCGTAAGCGGGGGCGGGGAAGTCCGGGGGACGTCGACTGGATTACTGAGGTAGCGGAACTCGTCAAGAGTTTCGGCCACCCCAGAAAACGAAAGTCTTGACGACTTCCGCTACAACCAAATCCTTCACTTATGAAATCGTCGTCCAAAGGACTTAATGAGTACGATAGTGTTTACTGGTCACAATGTCAAATTATGAAATAGCCCGGTTGCCGTGGATCCATTTCCTCAATTTCAGCCTGTTTTTTAGTCTATACACTCCTGGCGGGCCAAGTTTTAGTAAACTGGTCACTCCCACCTCGCGTTTTCCCACCTTTAATCTCTCGAGCAAACCACTATGTCGGTTCCTCCTTCATGCTCAACCGTTCGTCGATACGGATTTCCGACGGCCTGGGGCCGCTGCCTCGGGGCAGGTTGCAAACCAGTCGCCGCTGCTGCGATGGCTCTGTTCTGGTCGCTCGCTGCGGTACCGGTCAGTGCCGAATCCGTGTTGACGATCGCAAAGTTAGAACGAACAACGCCCGTCGACTTTGCCACTGAAATCGCTCCGATCTTGAAGCGGAATTGTGTGGCATGTCATCACAAGGCCGATGCCGAAGGCGGTTTGGTGCTCGAGTCACATGCGTCGCTGATGAAGGGTGGCGACACCGGCCCGGCGGTGATCCCCAAAGACGCCAAATCAAGTCTGTTGTTGATGCGGGCGACTGGCGAAGAGGATCCGCTAATGCCCCCGGAAGACAACGATGTCGGTGCGTCACCGCTGACTCCCGAGGAATTGGGGCTCTGGCAGCTGTGGATCCAGCAAGGTGCCAATGGATCTGACGCGACCGAAACCGAATCGATCCGGTGGCAAGCCATTCCCGAATCGATTCGCACGGTCTATGCATCGGACGTATCACCCGACGGGCTACAATTCGCCTTTGCCCGCGGCAATCGCTTGTTGGTGGCTGACCTAGACACTCCAACCGAAACCGTGTCACTGGCGGATCCCGCGTTGGGTGATTCGGGAATCGCCGACGTTGACTTGATTCAATCGATTGCCTTTTCACCAGATGGTCGCCGACTCGCCACGGGTGGATTCCGCACCGTGCGGTTCTGGAAGCGAACGCATTCGCAACTCGAGTCCAAAGACGCTGCGTGGCTGAAGCCGGCTCAAACGATGGCGGTCAAGCCCGATGGTTCCGGGATTGCACTCGTCAATGCCATCGGTGATATCGAGGTTTGGGATGTTGCCAAGAACGAGCGCCGAGCATCGATAATGGGACACTCCGATCCCATTGTCGGACTCGCGTGGGCGGGATCGACAGACCATTTGGTCATCGCCGACGAAGCGGGACGCGTGACGTTTAATGACGCGGCCACCGGAAACGAAATCGCCGGACTTGAACTTGCGTTATCACTGAAACAATTGGCCGCGTGCAGCGATGGCGTGCACGTTGCAGTCAGAAGCAACGAGGGCATCGTAAGACTTTTGCGATTCGTTGCGGCCGCGGAAAAGGCACCCGCAAGTGTCCAAGTGGTGCATGATTCCATCGCTGATATTGTGGATGCCACCGCCGTGGCACTGATTGCCAAGCCGGCGCTCGCGGTTGCGATCGCCAGCGAGTCACG
>CAXBHV010000814.1:0-4128 GCA_963974855.1 uncultured Rhodopirellula sp.
TTGGATGGGCGAAGCCTTTTGCGACGTCGCAAGCCATCGGCGAAATTGACCCAACCATCAAAGTCATTCGATTGGAGGACCGTTTTCGTCCGCGCCAAGAAATCGGCAATGCCGTCTTCTGCTGCGTCGACTCTATCACGGCGCGGACGGCGATCTGGCGTTCGGTTCAATCGCGTATGGGATTCTGGGCCGATGGCCGGATGCTCGGCGAAGTGCTGCGAGTCCTCGCGGTCACGGACAACGATTCCGAAGCTCACTACGCATCTACGCTGTTCTCAGCATCCGAGGCTCAGCAAGGAACCTGCACATCACGCAGCACTGTCTATGCCGCCAGCATCGCGGCGGGACTAATGGTCCACCAGTTCACACGTTGGCTCCGCGACATCCCAACCGACACCGACACCAGCGTCAATCTTTTGTCCGGAGAATGGGCAGTCCACGACACTCTCTAACGAAACGAACAGGGCACGAGCTTTCACCAAGGCCCCCAGCCCCAAGTCGTATTCGCAAGGAGGTCAAATGGAAGGACTAGCAGGATGGATCATCATCGGCTTCGTCGCATGGTGGTTCTACAAAGCCGGCAGCCAAGTAGACGTAACCATCACCACCGTCGCCGCTAACCCCCGGACCGTCGCGACCGCCCTTCGGGGGCGGTCACGGCGTTCCTTTTTCTAGCTATCAGAGATTCGCCTAGGAACAACCTCTAATTTTCGAGATTTTCAGTGGCGCAAAATATGTAGGCGTGTCTTGGAACCAATCGACGCACTTGCGAACACGATGTAAAATCATGTTTTTCTGTTTATTTGCTCACTATGGGAGAAGCTTCGCCTGGGCACGGGGTGATGGACAGGCGACGAACTACAAATCACATAAAGACACCAATTGCAAGATCAAAAGAACATGACGCCAGAAGCGGGTGGACAAGCTGGTGGAAAAGGGTATTTGCTTCAATCCATGGTTGCAATCTTGGGATCACTGGAAGAAGAAATGCCAGAATGGAAAGGCCTCACGCTCGAACCCAACAGCGAGAAGGAGAAAGTCGACATCCTTTGGCGATACGAAACATCCACGAAGGCATCGCAGGTCAAGCACTCCAAAAACACGATTACAAAGCCAGATGCCAAAAAGTGGGCAGCTGAACTTGAAGCCAACACAGTCGCTGATAGTTACTCGCTCGTCCTCCTGGGGGTTTGTTCGACTAAGTTCACAAAACTCTCGAAGCATGGCAAGGTTTCGATACCGTCACCGTTGTCGAACAACGTTGATGCGATTCTAGAGCAAGCCGCGCATAAACTTGACCATTTCCTTAGACGAAAGAACCGGGCCTGCACGCTGACTCCCACCGCAAGAGAGTTGCTGGTTGATGCGTTGACAAACCGGCTAAGCGCGTATTCAAGCTCTGGCACTGAGGTTTCGCGAGAGGCATTTGAATCACTTCTTTGGTCTTGGATTCATGAGATTGATCCGAAGCTCGGTCAGGAAGGTGACAGCCCATCTTCTGCGCAAAGACAGCGGTACAGTGATTGGGTCGAGAGTTCATTTTCCTCGTTTTTTGTTCCTGGCCTAAACGTCACTATGCCCATTGAGGAAGCATGGATTCGGTTAAACGCATTAAAAGATGACCACTCCATTGTCGGCACAAAGACGCAGCTCGACGAACAGTTGCAAAACTATCTTGAGTTCGGCCAACGAGTTCGACGCCTGGACCGGGAAAGTACGGTGATTTCTGATTCCCTTCCGTTGACGCGAGAGAAATCGGTGTTGGTCGGTGGTCCAGGAGCTGGGAAATCAACGACCTTGAAGCGTTTCGCGTGGCAACTGTCGCGGGAGGGATGGACCGTACTTCATGTTCGACTGCCAGTCCTCGTTCAGCACATGCAGAGCGGTCGCAGCTTTGAAGATGCTTTGGAAGCGGTGGCTTTCGATGGTTACGAATCGGATAGTGAGACACGAAAGGCGATTATCGGGGCCGCTGATTTGTTGCTTTGCGATGGACTCGACGAGTGCGACCCACACCGCAGTAAACTGGCGGACCAGATAACGCGGTGGGGGTTTGGACATCCCAAATGCCGAATCTGCGTAGCTACTCGTCCAGTCGGCCATGAGACTGCGCTATTGCCAGGCTTTGTGCATTTTGGATTGCGTGAACCGGATGAGTCAGACATTCGCACATTGTCGTGTCAGTTGTTTCGACGCTGCTGTGCAAATGAGGAAGCGGGGCCAAAGTGCAGTGAGTTCCAGCGTTCGATTGACAGTTTTCGCGGAAAGAAACACGCCAAGCAGCTGGCATCGCAAAATCCTTTACTATTGGGGTTTCTGATTCGGCTTCATATCGACGATGTCGACTTTGGTAGTTCCCGTGTCGATCTATACGCGAGCATCTTTCAAATGATGCTACGAACCCCGGCGAACGACCGCGAGGCTGTTCACGTCAGCGAACGCATAGCGTTGGCTTTCATTCAGGCACTTGCTTGGAAACGAACCGAGTCACCATTTGCATCAAATGACGAAGCAATGGAATTTGTCGCGTCTCATCTCCGAAACACGCTAAACCTTAGCACCTTGGAAGCTGACGACGCGATCACAGACGCACTCGCGTTCTGGGAGTCTCGCCGGCTATTAGAAACAATCTCGGCGGGTGTCGAACGCAAAACGTTCTTCGTTCACATGTCGCTTCAAGAATTTGCTGCTGCGAAATTTGCAATTACTCTCGACAATTCCGCACTGTCTGCTTGGGTGAAAAGCGTCCACCGTCGACCATCATGGAAGCAAGTGATTCTGTTGTCTTGCGGGTTGGACAAGCAATCGCGAATAATGGATTCGCTTCTGGCGATTGATGAACCAAGTGATCCTGTTTCGTGCGAAGCTCTGTTGGTGTGCGACGGGTTCCACGAAACGTCGCCGCCTCTGGTGGCGATCCTACCACGTTTAATCGAAGCACTGGTTGCGAGATTTAGCTCAGAAGTACCCCTAGTCAGCATCGAGGCGGTATTACAACTAGCGAACTTGTCTCCCTTTGCCGACGATGCGATTCGAGGTTCCATCACTGATCTACAGCCAGACTCTCCTTGGACTAAACTGGGTAGGTTGTTGCTGAGATTGACAGTGGACCCTGACACGGGCGTGGTAGACGAGTTCAAAGATTGGTTTTCATCTTACAAACCGGTCGTCCGACAGTTTCCAAGGTTGATTAGTCGCGATGACGCGCAGTCGATTCCTGAAGAAGCACGTGATGTCCAAGACGAGATCGTCAAGGTGGGGTTCGATCGGCTGCTCGCTCGCGATAGCCCACATGAAATTGAAATCTATCTACGTGGTGTCACAAGTTTTGAACACTTGTCCGCATTCTTGCTCGAAGAAGTTAAAAGTCGTTTTTCAAGCAAAGGAATGGATGACGCTATCGAGAAGGTCAAGTCCATTGCGAAGTATTTGCCTGACATGGCTTCTCTTGAGGCTGACATCAAACGATGCAACCGCGGTCAGTCGGCACTGCTAAAGCTGATCGCACAAGCTTGCCGGTGTGAGCAATCCTGTGAAAGTGAACCGCCATTCATGGCACTTTCTCGTTTTTTCACCGGCCTTGGCTTCTGGTCATCGACTGCTGGAGCGATTTCGGCAATGGACTTCGTTGACTTAGAAAAAGATCATCCGGGAATGGCCGTCGCGCGTGCCCTGGCAAAATCGCTCAACGTGGAGTTAAGTGATCTTGGAACCGAAGCAAAAGCAGCATTGGAACGATGCACAGATGGATTGAGTTCGTTCACTCGCACCATCGTACAGGTCGATGCCGAGGAAGACTGGTCACGACTGGAAAATGGTGAAGTTGACTCAAAGAGAATCGCGGAAGGGATACTGCATCCATTTTCACTTTTCGCTGTCACAGCCGCGAAGTTTGTTGATGCAGGGTTCGCGAACGACGAGGCGAAAGACATCATTCCATCTGCTCTCAATTCACGCTACAAGCATGTGATTCGTCTGGGGGCGCTCCTAAGCTACCGGTGTTTCGATGAGAAGGCGACTGACTTGCTTCTTCAGAGGCTTGAGAGCGGCGTGACTAGCTTCGACGCGGCAATATTTGAAGCTCTGGCGAGATATAGCACATTTGAGCAGAGACAAGTCGTGTCGGCT
>CAXBHV010000815.1:0-4123 GCA_963974855.1 uncultured Rhodopirellula sp.
GACGACTTCCGCTACGTTAAAACACCACAAAACACGGCATGAAAATGCTTCACAGTGTTTGGCGTGGGGGGCGACCCCCCAGTCAAAGCCATCGACGATCGCCCTGACGCAGTTTTGCCTGCAAGAACAAAGATGCATCGAACACAAACCATCTGCTTGATCATCCTGGCGACCATTGCTGTCGGTTTTAGTCTGGCGTATTTGAAAACGGTGTTGCTGCCTTTCATCATCGCGGTCTTCATCGTGATCGGTTGCCGGCCGGTGCTTGAGTTCGTCGAACGCAAATTGCGACTGCATCGATTCCTGGCGTTTCTCGTTACGTTTTCAGTAGGCGGGTGCTTACTGGCTGCGTTTGCACTTTTGACTTGGGTATCGATTGTTGACTTGGCGGCAAACTCGGCGGCCTATGAGCAACGCCTGAATAAGATCGCAGTTTGGCTCGTCGATTACCTGCCGGACGCAATAAGCCCCGACACTCCAAATTCGGATCCCAAAGTACCCGCTGTTACAAAACGCGTCGATGCGATGGTTCCGTCGCCCGTCATCGAGCTTGATGCCGACGCTACTGAAAGCGAAACCGTGCTTCAACTGGATGACTCGGTTGATGCAGAAGACGAGTCGGTTGCGGAAGACGAATCCAACGAGGTATTTGCCGATGCCGTCGTCGTGAATCGCGATCCTTCGGCGGCACTACAGAAGCTCATTGCCGAGTCATCGCGGTACGTTCAAGGTTACATCATCGGCGTTGCCAGCGCACTGCCGAATCTGGTTTCGTACACCGCCCTCGTGCTTATCTTCGTATTCTTCTTGCTGTTGGAAAATACTTCACTGCGACCCCGTCGCGGTTCCGGAAATAGCACAATGCCGATGGGATTGTTGGCGGAAATCGAAGAGCAAGTTCGCAAATACTTGGTGATGAAGACCGCCTTGTCTTTGTTGACGGGGTTCGCCTTCGGATTTGTGCTGTGGCTGTTTGGTGTGCCACTTGCGATCGTTTTTGGCTTTATGGCGTTTCTGCTCAATTACATTCCCAATATTGGGCCGCTACTTGCTTGTCTGTTGCCGGTCCCATTTTTGATGCTCAGCGCCGATATCTCGCCGGTTGCCGCGATCACTTGTTTTGTCTTGATCTCGACGATTCAATTTATCAGCGGCAACGTGATCGAGCAGCGGATGATGGGCAAATCATTTGACGTCAGCCCTATCGTATTGTTGTTGGGATTGATTCTTTTCGGATTAATCTGGGGGATTGTTGGAATGTTCCTGGCGACTCCCATCGTATCCATCTTGAAGATCGTGTTGCAGCAAAGCAAGTCAGGGAAGCCGATTGCCGAGTTGATGGCCGGGCGGTTCGACGCGGTAGATGGAATTGTCTGATTTGATGTTGGAATTCAATACACTGGGCTACGACAAGAATTGGGCTACGACAAGAAATGGGCTACGGCAAGCAATTGGCTACGACAATGATGGAATCAAAAACAAAAGAATGTGATTGTTGATGCTGGTGCAAGGCAGAGACGTTGCCGCCGCCGCCAGCCATCCAGAGTCCAATCGAGAAGGCGCGGTTGCGGTTTTGCTAACCACCTTGAACGTGGTCGGCGTCCTGGTTGGCTATATGATCACCGTGGCGTTGGCGCGGCTATTGCCTCAGGACGAGTTCGAACAATACATCGGCGCCATCGCAACACTCGGCTTGCTTGTTTCGCTTGGCGAGGCCGGCTTTGGTAAATACGGACTGCGAATAGTGCCGGTGTATGTGGCCGGCGCGCAGCCGAGCCCGTTGCGAGGCTACATCCGGTTTGCCTTTTGGGGCACGCTGTTGATGAGTCTGTTTGTTGGTGTATTGGTGGCCGCGATTGAGATCCCTGTGCTCGACGAAAGCCATCGCAACGTGATGTTCCTAGCGATTGTCTCGTTGCCAATCGTGGCAGCGGCCGGAGTTGCTGTTGATTTATTAATGGCGTTTCAGATGGCGACCCGGGCCACGCTGATTTCGCGTGTGTTGGTACCCGTAACAACGTTGTCGTTGATCGGCGTCACTGCGATCGAAGCGGGGATCACTCCGTTCCGCGCCGTACTCTGCTTTTGTATTGGCAGCACCGTGGGGCTGATCGTCGCGTTGTCATTGGTGATTAGTCGGTCGAGACGTTTTGCCGACAAACCAACAAACATCGCAAGCTTTTCCGCTTGGGCGAGTGATAGTTTTTCCTATCTAGTGTTTTATGCACTGATCTCGTGGCTATTTCGTGCCACGCTGGTCTTGGCCTATCACGTGCCCCACCAAGTTAACCAAGTTGCAATTTTGGCGCCTGCCTTTGAAACCGGGTGTTTGATTTTGATTCTCGCCAAGGCGACCGACAAGTACTTTCAGCCGACGATTGCGTTGGGGATCGAAGCCGCTCAGTGGAATCGGCTGACGGAAATGGGCAGGACGCGGTTATGGGTGATTAGCACCGGCGTCATCATTTTCTTAGCGACAGTATTTCTTGCAGGTGATGAAATTCTGATGCTGTATGGAGAGCGGTTTGCCGCGAGTTACGTTCCGCTGTGTATCGTGGCGTTTGGATCAAGTGTCTGGACACTTTTCTCGCTCTCGCCCACGTTTCTGCTCTTTGCGGGCGAGCGTCGGACACTGCTATCACTGCTCTGCATTCACGCGGTCGCACTTGTCGTGCTGCTGGTTTTGTTTTTCGAAGCGTTCGGAGCCTCGGGGGCGGCGGCGGCGTACGCGATTTCAATCAGTTCGTTTGCGATTTCGAACCTGTTGTTTGCGAACCGGCATTTTCGCAAGTTGAGATCGCAAAGCGATGGTCAGGCAAACGATGTCGCAGAGAGTGCTAAATGCAGCAATGACGCCCAAAGTGCGTAAGCGGGGGCGAGGTCACGAGTTTGTTAAAAAGGGACTCGTAGCCTCGTCCACTACGAACTAAAAAGGGACTCGTTGCCTTGTGCACTGTGGTAGAGTTTTATCTGCCGCTCGCGTCGCGAACTCTTATCGTTGCGGCGTGTACGGTGGCTGGCCGTATTGTGGATAGTCAACCGGTTGTTGACCGTAGGGGCGAGTGCTTGGCGGCGTTGGGTAGTTAGATTGCGATCCATAGTTCGCAGGCGGCCCATTTTCGTAGCCGTTGTAGGGAGCATTCGCCGGGTAGTTGCTTTGCGGCGGCGGGTTGCTATAGCGTGGATCCGTGGGAGAGTTGTAATCGTTGTAGCCAACGGGATAGGTGCCGCCTTGGTTCGGATAGGAACCATCGTTGTAAGGGTCTGGCGTTTGATCCGCAGCCGCATTGGACGAATTTTGTGCATCGCGGCGATCCAAAATTTCACGCCCCCTGTCTATCGCACGCCGTGCGTCTTCTCGGATTTCAGCCCGGTTGATGTCAATCCGAGTGTGTTCGCCGTCGCGTTGAATTTGAAACCAGCCCGCTGCCGATGCAGCAGCCAATAACATTGCGATAATGATGATATTTCGCATTTGCGAATCCGTTCTGATAGGAAATTCAGTGATTACCCTCGTTGTCTCAATTTTTTGACTGTAGAGCGAGATCAGTTTCAGCAAAGAGAAATTCCAGATTGCGTTTGATAGCAATGGGTTTCTCTCACATCATGATGTCGAGATAGCCAGCTGCCAGTTGTTGTTGTAGTTCAACGGCTTTATTGACAAGTTCGACCGCGGTGTTGGCCGGCGTGTTCACCACAGGGGGACGACCGGAGGGCAGCGAATCGGAGACGCGATCGTCACTCCGCTGCGTTAAACGGCTCTTCGACTGATCCTGGACCTCCGAGACATGCGGCGGCGGAGATTCCAAGATGGCGAGAGGGCGATGAGAAAGCCCGAAAGAATCGACCATGACAGCACACGAAAAGTATGAGGATCACCGCCGGCCGTGATGCGGCCGAAGATGCGAAAACCTGCCCAACTGTGTCTGGGTATCGCTGCCCCCGTCATGTCACGTCGTTCTCGAAATTAGTTCGAATCGACGTGATTCGTTAACCCGTATTCAAACTCTAGCTCACCCTTTTCGAGGGCGCAGCAAAAAAATGCAAAAAAGGGTGCTGAATGGCGTCCAACGCTTCGGTCACTTGTCCTTCACCGGTGCAGGCAATTCAAGGAAAATGACCT
>CAXBHV010000816.1:0-4119 GCA_963974855.1 uncultured Rhodopirellula sp.
CACTTTCGAATGCTTCGATCGTTCCCGTTGCTGCACGAGCAACAAATAACTTGTCCTGCCCTCCCGACATGGTTACCCAAGCATCGCCGCGACTGTCGACGTGCATCGTAAAAATAGCTTTGCCTCCGTTTTCGGAGGGGTCGATCGAACCGAAATCTTGCATCGTGCCCGACTCGATATGAGTCCGATACAAGTGCGTGCCGGTGGATGTTCGGTCGGCAGCTGCCCACGGGGTTGCGACCGACCAAAGGTACTCTCCTGCGGGATCAATCCCCACGGCCGAGTAAGTGGTGAAGCGAGCGCGATGGATGCCAAAGTCGCGGAACACGGGGTCCCCGTCCTCCAGTGAACCCAACTGATATCCAACTAGGTGAGATCCGGTGTAGGAATCGACCGCTTGGCTCCAGTAATTGCCGAGATGAGTCGCCCAGTACAGCCAACCGTTCGACTCGACGATCGGGCTATGCAGTTTTCCCTGCGGGACTTGCGTCTGCGGATCCTCTCCCACGATTGCGCTGATATTTTCACCAATCGGACGCACCACCGAAGTCGCTGTATCAAGCTGGAAAAACATTCCCGCCGCATCATGTGCATGGGTGGACGACCCGAAATAGACATTGCCGTCCGACGCCACCATCGATCCTTGCCATTGCCCATCAAGCTTCGCTTGATATGGATTTAAGGGGTAGAGATCGGCAACGAGCCCATCTAGTACGAACCGCTTTTCCAATGTCTCGAAACGAAGCGATGTCAGCCAAGCTCGCTTGCGACTTGATGATCGCACTCGCCGAGAAGGGGGACCGTCGAGACGATGGCCGCGCGGACTTCTTTCCAATCGTTGCATGGATCGAGTCTCCCAATCTGCAAATCCGCCCTCCAATTTTCCGTCTCGAGAGTTCAAGAACATGAAATCGACTGGAGGTAATATGCGCCCCGATCTTACCCCCCCTTTGCCGGAGCCGTCAACAAAACGCATGGGTGATCCGTCAAAACACGAGCATTACTGCACATACGTACCAACGACTCAAGCAAAGTCCCTCCCCTTTCCCGCCTCGATCTAGGTAAGATTTGACGGTATTGCCGGATGGAATCGTTGAGCGCGTCGTGTCTGTTGTGACACATGGATTTTTTGCACGGATCGTGAGGGGGGGCAGCCGATGCCATTAGGACCGCCACCTTTACTGCCCAATCCCCTTGATTCGATAGCGCCATGACCCAACCTGCTCGCCGAAACAAACGTCACGTGTTGCTAGCACTTCTAGGCATTTCTCTGTTTGCCAACTATGCCAGTGCAGTCGATATTTCTGTAACGACCAATGCGGACTCTGGACCGGGGTCGCTACGCGAAGCCATCACGAACGCAGCATCGGGTGACCGAATCGTGTTCAATACCCCGGGATCGACCACGATACAATTGTTAAGCGACTTGCCATCCATCCCCGGCTCCGTCTCATTTGGCGTTGGCACGGGAACCACCGTGGCAATTGATCGAAACGGGAACGGTCCGCTAACTTTTGAAGGCAGCTTAGTCGACCCGACCAATCTAACTATCAATACCGGAGGCGTTGCGTCTGGAGACACAGACATCGATGCTTCGCTGACAACAAGGGTATTTGGTGCTGGCGATGTCACTGGCAACTTACTTGTAGCGGGAACGTTGGCGCCAGGAGCCACGTCAACGGCGGGTACCATTGGCACCTTTAATGTCATTGGCAACTTGGACGTATCCAACGCTCGCGTCCTAGTGGATATTGCCGACGAGGGCGCGACCAATCCAAACGATGTCATTGATGTCACTGGCACAGCGACGATCACGGACGCAACATTGGTTCCGAGTTTTATTGGGAGCCAGTACAAGGCTGACCAAAAATTCCTCGTTTTTGAATCGACGAATCCTCTGGTCGGAGCGTTTTCGAATGAAGCGAGTGTGTACGCACTGCCAAATCGGCCTTTCTTAGAAGCCGCAATGGATACTTCGCTCGCGTCGAATCAATTTGGTTTCATCATCCAGGACAATAACAACTCATTCACAACCGTGGTCACCGGAAGCAACCAAACTGCCGCCGCCGGTCTGCTGGACACACTGCGTGGCGGCACCCCGCCCGCTGCCGTCACTTCCTTGAGAGACAGTTCTGGCGATCAGGTCGCCTTGGCTGTGAACCAGCTATCCGGTTCGATTTACCCCTCTTTGATCGGAGCGGAAATCAACCACATCCAAAACAATCTCGAATCGGTTCGCGACCGTGTCGTGATGCAAACAGATTTAGATCGTAGCCAGTGCCTACTAACTCCGTGGGTCCGCGCCTACGGCGTCTCGGGCGAAGTCGATCGCGATGATCGGCAAACCACAGGTTACCGACACGAGATCGGTGGCCTGGAATTGGGCTGCGGCGTGGCCAGTGCCAACGGTTTGTCGCTTCACACCTTCACTCATCTCGCTACCGGAAACCTGGATACGTTTGACGTCGACCAACATGCCGATATTGATTCCTATCGACTCGGAGCTTCGGTCGAGTACATCGCTCAACGGGTCTATGTCGTGGCTGCTGGTGGCGCTGGTATCCAAGACTATGAGGTCCGTCGATCGCTATCTGCGTTGGATGGATCCGACTTTGCCGAGAGTAACTTTGATGGCTCGGCACAATTTGGTTACGTTGAACTTGGCACACTCTTTTCGAAACACTCCATACTTTGGAGTCCCTATGTCGCACTACACTCGACACGTGTTGAACTCGATCCGATCACCGAAACGGGCGATGCCGATTTCGCACTGACCAACCTTGGCAGTGCTGGCGATTCACTTCGCAGCGTGCTGGGGCTCTCGTTGAACCAATCTGCCCCCACGCCGCTTGGCGTCGCCACCACTCGGATTCGTTTTGGATGGATGCACGAGTACCTGGACGAATCGACGACTTTTCACTCGCAAGTTGCGGCAGCTGACACAGTCGACGGGTTACTAGACCGAGGCGTCATGCCAGGCGACGATTGGGCCATATTGCGAGCCCAGGTGGACATGGGCGTTTTGCTCGGGGGACAGTTCACGGTGGCCTACCAAGGTCAAGCCAACAGCGATTCTTCGTTCAATTCGCTACTAGCGGGAACACGCTGGATTTTTTAGAGCCCCTGTAGAGCCCCTGTAGAGCCCCTGTTCTTTGCTACGAAAATGAGAGAAAAAGTCAAAAAATCATCCTAATGGCGCGGAGTTTTCTGAAACCCATTGAGCGTAAAACATGATACGATAAATGGGCGACAGCACTGGCACAGCGAAACAACCGTGACGGTCGCGTTTGCAAATCGACCCTGATAATAAGGGCTGATTGCGAGGCCATTAAGAAACGTTGTCAACGAGAGCCGTTTTGATGCCCACTTCTTCAAACTCAATGGTGCTTCCCTATCCTGTGCCACCTCGTGCGAGGAAATCGCCCCCGCGATGGCGTGGGGAGCCAGCGGAGGTTAACAGCGACCGTTCGCGATCTTGGTTTCAAAATTCGAAGCCACCGCTCGCCGCTCCCCAGCATGAAACGACGGAGCCAAGTCTCAACCCTTATTCGTTTCAGCAGATCAAGGATCACATTTTAAACGCGCCGCCTTGGCTGCTTAGCACGATCTTTCACCTCATCCTGCTGCTGGTCCTGGCGTTTATCACGATTTCACCGGAAACCATCAACGGAATCCTGCTGACGATCAATCCAGCTTCGGCGGAGACGAAGCCCGAACTTGTCGAGTTTTCGATTGAGCCGATTGAATTGCCTAAGATTGCTCCTGTTGAGTCTGCCAGCGATCACGGTCTCGAAACCCTAGCTGAAGTGGCACCGATAATAAGCCAGATCACGATGGTTCAGCCGATCGAGTTTGGGTCAAATCTGCCACAAATCGACCCGTTCACACAGTTACCGAAAACGTCGGGTGCATCGATTGGCGCCGTCAAGGTGGCCAATGAAACCCCATCGATGTTTGCCGGCCGGACGGGAAAAATCAAAAAAGAACTGTTGGCCAAATACGGAGGCACTCAAGCTACCGAGGACGCCGTCGATCTTGGATTAGCGTGGCTAAAGCGTCAACAACGCACCAATGGAAGTTGGAGCATGCGGGGCCCCTACCGAGACGGCAGCCTGCTGG
>CAXBHV010000817.1:0-4118 GCA_963974855.1 uncultured Rhodopirellula sp.
CAGCAAACGAAGTCCTCGCTCCCGGCGCTGCGACGCGAATCCCCGGTGGCAAGCGGTTGGCGATTTCCCTTTGCACCGCGTTTTCATCTGCGGTAGATTCAGCCACCACTTGTATACTGTGAATCTTGTTGGGCAATTTTGATGCGTACTGAGATCCGGCCAACGACATCAGCAAGCCCACACCGCCGCTGGTCACCATCGTTTCTTCGGATTGGAACAGACCAACGATTCGGACTTGCAATAGCCCGCGACGAGTCATAATTTTGGCGGCGTCTCCCGGCTTCACACCAATGCTGTTGGCTAATTTCGCTTCCAGCAACACACCCTTGGCCTCGTCGAGAGACTTACCTTGCGTGATCGAGAATGGATGCACTTCGCGGTACGTGTGCGAATCAATGCCGACGGTCATCAACTTGATACGATGTTGCTCGAAGAACAAAATCGTGGGGCGTTGTAAAACAGGCGAAAGAGTCTTGATGCCAGGAATTCCCTTGACCCGCTCAAGGAGGTCGGCATCCATACTGCCGCCACTTTCGGTCGTGATTTCTAGGGATGCACGGCCGGTCAACGACTGAAACATCGAATCCATCGCCTCGTCCGTGGCCTGTGCGGCGATTGTGACCGCGACGACCGCAGCAACACCGATCATGATGCTAGCCAGTGTCAATGCCGAGCGTGAAGGGTGTTGCCAGATCTGCCGCAACGCGAGTTTCCAGGCGACGATCAAACTGCGAAGAAACTTCATGCTGACCCTGCCTCTGCGTCGCGCCGTTGCTCAGGATTTCGCGGGTCAGGACATTCGACGGACTCAATTCTTCCGTCACGTAAATGCACGATCCGATCGGCCCGCTGCGCAACTTCGGGATCATGTGTCACAACAACGACGGTTTGCTGATGTCGATCAACCAAATCACGCAATAAGTCGATGATCTGCCGACTGCTGACGCTGTCCAAATTGCCTGTCGGTTCGTCTGCCAGCAGCAGCGCCGGTTGGATCACCAGCGCCCGGGCCACCGCGACTCGCTGTTGCTCGCCGCCGAACATCATCGCGGGCAGATGATCACGGCGGTGTGCCAATCCGATCATTTCGAGAGCGTTATCGGCACGCCGAATCGCTTCTCCTCTGTCCATGCCATCGAGTTCCAGTGGCAAGCTGATGTTTTCGATTGCGGTCAACGTCGGGATCAGATTTTGAGCTTGAAAAACGATTCCGATTCGATGACGGCGCAACAATGTCCGTCCCTTGTCATCAAGTTTCGCCAAGTCGTTGCCATCAAGCAATACTTGTCCGCCCGTCGGTGCGTCGATGGCACCAATCAGACTCAGGAGCGTGCTCTTGCCGGAACCCGACGGTCCAACGATCGCAACCATTTCGCCCTGCCCAATTGACAAATCAACTCCGCAAACCGCATCGACACGCACCGCCGACTGGTCAAACGTCTTGGCCACCTGGATCGCTTGGATCACCGCCATCGTGTGATTCTCTGGTACTGGAAATCGTAAAGAGTCTCGGTGGAAATGCTTGACGCATATCGTGTGCCGAAACAACGCTCGGTGGTCCCCCCAACGTGACTCTGCATTTTTCTCGTAATGGACCTCCGAGCGACGGTTGGAACAACACTTGATTCTTAGCCAGCAGTCTGCTCGTCCGCCAAACAAGCGGATCGCATTTGATAACGCGGCGATGGAGTCAATTCGTCGCGGCGTCACCACTTCTTTCCAAAGCTGTCAAAGCGACCCTCGGTCCGCGCGGACGCAATGTCATCCTGAGGTCGAAGTTTGGTGCTGCAACCGTGACAAAGGACGGTGTCACGGTCGCCAAAGCGGTCGAACTGGACGACCCGCTCGAAGACGTTGGGGCTCGAATCGTTCGGCAAGTTGCATCCCAAACCAACGACGTCGCTGGTGATGGAACCACGACGACAACGGTACTAGCCGAAACGGCTAAGCAGTTAGGCAGGAGTAATTCAGTCAATTGGCCGTTTTGACGCTCGCGGGTTGTTGGTCTATTCGAAATGCAACTCGCCGTGGTGAGCCGTGGGCCGTAAGGCACCGGGTTTTGCGTGGGACCCGGCCGCTCACGCGTCACGGCTCACTAAGTCAACAGCCCACTTGCCACGGTTCCGGCGCTGAACCGGCGCTAGTGTCCAAACGTAACGCTGTGAAGCATTTCCTGTAGCGGAACTCGTCAAGAGTTTCGGGGCATACGTCATGGAAACGAAACTCTTGACAACTTCCGCTACGCTAAATTAGTACAAACTCGATACGAAAAAATGCGTCACTGAGCTGGCCGTTGACGTGCATCGTCGAGAACGCGGGCCAGGACGGTAGTTTGATCTGTGAAAAGGTTGCCGAGAAGGAAGGCAACTTCGGCTCCAATGCGATGACCGACACTTACGAGGACTTGATGGAAGCAGGGGTGATTGATTCGACGAAGGTCGTTCGCTGTGAAATCCAAAATGCGGCTAGTGTTGCGGCACTGCTGCTAACCAGCGACGTGCTGATTGTCGACAAACCGGATAAGGAAGAACACAAAACGTCGTCTGAAATGGGGATGTACTAAGCAAACATGAACTGGTGAACCACTCGCATCCCATCGGGTTGCCATGCGATCAAAAATCAAACTTCGCTATGACTCGATGATTACATCGTCCACACTTCTGATCCACATTACGCCGCACAGTGGAATTAATTTCGCAGCCGTAACCGAAACGCAGCAAGAACTGGAAAGATCCGTCGGTTCCAATCAATTTGGATGATTTGGTGAGCAACACGGGAATAAGGTTGGCCGCTTAAAAAAGAAGGTCCTTGCTGCGAGAACAACGCAGTATCGTGCCAAAAGGCCGTTGATACCGATCGCTATCGAGCATCGGGTGCAGCGACTTGGTGTTTCTTTGTCATTGCACGTAGGGAAATTCCTGACGCTCTGTCTTCCTCCTTCGGCACGACGGTTGCATCACAGATCAGACTCAGTCGACCGGTCAAGAACTAGGGAGCAAAGGGATGATGCAACGTAATGCCATTCTGTTTTTCGCTTGGCTAATTGCAGCAGTAACATGCTTGGTCGTTCGTGCCGATCCGCCAGGTGAGCATCCCCTCAAACCATTGCTGAAACTGGCGCGTCTGGGGCACGCCCGCATCACCAAGGACGTCCAAGACTACACGTGCGTGCTTGTCAAACGCGAACGCATCAACGGGGAATTGACAGGACCGGAAATGATTTTCGCCAAAGTGCGACATGAACGAACCAGTCCCGACCAGAGGAAAACCCCATTCAGCGTGTACATGAAATTCCTTGAGCCACGGCATGTCGAGGGCCGAGAAATTCTGTTCGCCATGGAAAACGACGATAGCAAGTTGTTGGTTCGCAATGGCGGGGTTCGACTGGCATTTTTGACGCTGTCGCTGCTTCCTCAAAGTCGGTTGGCAATGAACGGCAACCGATACCCGATTACCGAGTTTGGAATCAAACGGTTGACCGAACGCATGATCGAACTGGGCACAAAAGAGTTGGCTCATCAGGAATGCGAAGTAACCATCGAAAATGACATTCAAGTCGATCAGTACCGTTGTACGTGTATCGAAATCAAGCATCCGCTCAAGCGGGAGTGGTTTCAGTACCACATCGCCAGAATCTTCATCGACGATGCGATGGGCGTGCCTGTGCGATTCGAGTCTTACGATTGGCCAACGATCGACGACGGCAAGCCTGTATTGCAAGAAGAGTACACCTATCGAGATTTAAAGCTGAACGTTGGGTTATCCGACGAAGACTTCGAACCAGACTATCCTGATTACCGATTTCGTTGAGCCCTTTGACTGCACGCTGTGAAGCATTTCGTAGCGGAACTCGTCAAGAGTTTCGGGGGTTGCTGTGGATCGAAAGTCTTGACGACTTCCGCTACGTGAGAAAAACATAAGCCCTTATCCGTAACGCTTTGAAGTATTTTCTGTAGCGGAACTCGTCAAGAGTTTCGGGGGGGCTGTGGATCGAAAGTCTTGACGACTTCCGCTACGTGAGAAAAACATAATCCCCTATACGTAACGCTGTGAAGCATTTTCTGTAGCGGAACTCGTCAAGAGTTTCGGGCATCCCGGACAGTCAACGAAAGTCTTGA
>CAXBHV010000818.1:0-4118 GCA_963974855.1 uncultured Rhodopirellula sp.
GTTTGCCCACGATATCTACGCAGATTGGTCACGCATGCTGTGGCTACTTGACCAGGGAACTTCGATGCCGGATGCCCTGGAGCTAAAAAGCTCGCGGCCGAAGTGGTATCGAGCCATCCGAATGGTTGGTATTCACTTCCTGGAACAAAATGCGTCGACAGAAACGTGGCTTGAGTATGTAAGAAAAGGAACCGCCGTCTCAGATTTGTTCCTCGACGCCGTTGTCTTTTCTGCGAATCCGGACGAGCTTCTCGAAAACTTGTCCGAACAATTGTTCGATTCTGACGCGCTGCTTGCAAAGCGTCTCGTAAGACGTGCAATGGTGATTTGCTCAGTTCCGGGACTGCTTGCAGCAAGGAAAGAGGCGGCTGGCGAAGAATTAACTTCAATTCTCCGGACGCTACAGCGAGATCCGAAGCCATTCCACGCCGCGTTCGGTTCGTTACTGAAGTTCTTGGAGCAGCACATTGGGGCTGTCGTAGAACACATGCCACACGATGCAGCAAGAATATCGCAGATGTGGCTTGAAATGACACCAACGGACTGGCCATTCCGCGCGGAAGCGAGCAACGTTGCTATCGCCGTGAGTGAAAGTCAGATTGCGAGTGATAGGCGGTGGTCGAGATCAGATGATGAGGAATGCGAAGACATCTTCAAGGCTGTCTTCTTTGCATTTGAAGAGGATCCACAGAGTGTAACTCCACTTCTGCTCGATGCTGCCGGTTTGAACCCAGATCACCATCAAGCGAAACGTACGCGAAAGAGAGCATTGGAGTGGGAGAAAGAACGCAGTGAGATTCTTAACGAACCTGTTCGCGATTTAACCCCATGGCCCAACGGTCCGGCATATCCTCCACACAAGGCCTTCCGAAAAGCATGCCTAGATGGCGACGCAATGTGGCCAGTTTTCAAGGATGCCCCAGATCTGGCGACACGCCTAATTCTCGCCGTTTCCATCAAGGTACGCTCTGAAGATGTAGACGAAGGATATCACGTTGGTGGGGTAGGCTACAACGAGAATGGCATGGAGAGACTTTTCTATTCGATGACTGGAAAGCACTACCGCCAAGGACCGTACCTATCGTTCTTGGCAATCAATGCAGAAGCTGCCGTCAAGCTGATTTATGAGCTTGCAAATTTTGCTGCAACCCGTCAATTGGCGAGCATTGATCGAAGCGGGGCAAACGCTGTCTTATCGCGTGTGCGATCTCCGGTGAACCAAGGTCTTGACTGGCGAGGAGACGAACACAGTTTTAACTGGAATCGAGGACTCATGTTGGCGTGCGAGTCCATGGTGCCAGCGCTATCCGCTGTCGAAAAGTATCTCGGCGATCAACTCGAATCAGGTAAAAATATTGAGAAGCTTGTGACGCAACTCATGCAAAATTGTGAATGTGTCGCGATAGCTGGCGTCCTCTTTGATCTCGGTCGGCGTCATCCATCCCTATTTCGAGGGCCGCTAAAACCACTACTCACATCCCCAGTTCTCTTAGTGTGGTCCGAAACCATTTCGGCTAACCCTAAGCAGCCAGGGTTTTGCAATGTGTCGCTGGACTATGGCGAATGGTTCTTTGACGAACACAAGGCATGGCTTCTCGCCCAATTTCGTTCGCAAAGCATCGTCGAAATCGCAAAGTTGGTTCTTGACGTTAGCGAACTGGATTGGAGTGATCCAGCGACTGCCAATCTCAAGCAGTTCCTAAACGCAACGGATCGAATGGGAAATGTTTTTGATGCGATATCCGCCGTGGCCGCAAGACGAAGCATTGGGCAGCCGATGGTCCTTAACGAAACAGCCAATCCAGAACAGGTTGACACTGACAGTTTGGCTGCGGCTTCTGAGCAGAAATTGCTACAGGATGCAATCGACGAGGCTCACGCTATTGAAGAACTGTTTTACCAGAACAACCAGTTCCCAGAATCCGAACTGTCGAGTATCGCCACAGAGCTTCTGAATCCAAGCGAAGAATCTGATGACCCAGTTGTTGCAGTGATCCAAGGAAACACCCGATTTGGGCTGCTTTTGTTTCTTCTGTTACGCCATGAACAGTGGATCGTTGAGAATGGAAAGGAGGAAGAATTTGTATCGACAATTCTGGCGTTGTTAGAAACGCCAATCGTAGAGTTGCCAAAGGAAGTGATTGACGCCGGAGCAATGCCACGTTTCATGCAGCAACTCGCTGAGCTTTCTGTGTATCTGCTTGCGAGAGATGCGAGCAACCTTGAATACAGAAAGTTGGTGTTTCAGTTTATCGTCAATCATCGCGGTCACTTGCATCCCGCGATCACCCGAGCGACCTGGGGGCGTTGGACTCGCCTTGACTCGTGGGGGCCGCGAATCATTCGACTGATGTTCGATACCGCATCCGCTTTCTGGTATTTGCAGCCCAGCTATCCGACCCTGCCGCGAGACTCGACTGGATTTGACAAAGATGCTTGGTTGATGAGTCGAGAGGAACAATTTCTGGCTGGCACATACCAGGATACTATTCCCGTCTTGGACGAATTGCCTCTCACACAACCGAGGCTTCTTTGGGCGAATTGGAGGACTTCGCGTCGGTCTGACGACGACGAGCAGTGCTTTAAGCAACTGCCAATCGAGGAGACAGTTCTTGAGACTGTCGTCGCCAATACGCCTCTTTGTGTCCTCTCAGAAAGCGATGGCGTGCGTTCAGCAAGACTGGCAACAGTCCAAGTTCTTCTCGACTACGAATTGGGGATTCTCAAAGCGTTTTCAACCGAGGGCGAATTCATTGACCGACAGGATGACGATCATCCAACAATGTATGGTCAACGAGCGATTCTGGATCGCATCGGTGCGGAGCTCAAGTACGCCGTCGATCCGGAACACGCTGCTTTACTATGGCGGCAAATTTTCGATCTCGGCGTAAGATGCCCGAAATGGATTGAGCAAATCATTCATTCGTGGATGGGGCCGCTTATTAGTGAGCCTGCTGATGCAACACAGTTTGCTCAAACCTGGTCACTGATGCTTCAGTACGTTGAAGATCACGACGGCTGGAAAGACTTAGAGAACGCTGAAGGGTGGGATCCTGCTCGCGCAGAGTTGATCGCATCGATATTGTGCGTGGACCAATCGTACGAGAGCTTTTGGAGTGATTCCCATGCTGAACTGATCAGTTCAATGAAAGAAACGATCGAGCCACTTCTCCGCGAGGTGGTTGAGGATCCAGCGACCTCAGCGCCTGCACTTCGATGGATAAGCCGCAAGGTTGGTGCTTGCTTTCTTCCACAGGCCGTTTCCTGGTGTCAAGCAATCGGGAAGAAGTGCGAATCGTCAGACGCTAACGCCAGGCGAGTTCAATCGCTTGTCGTGTTCTTGGATGTCGCATATCGCGAGCACACGAACGCCATGACGGGAAAATACCAAAATGAGTTTTTTAGCCTCGTCTCAATGGTGGCGAGATCAGAAGATGCGATGGCAATCGAGCTGCAGCAACGAGTTGCCGATCTTTGATTGCTGGTGCTAACAAAATCTTCAGTGACTGTTCACCACAAATACCGCATGCAAATTGTTGCTGCGTTTAAATGATAAGACCAGTTAATTGAGCGACCAGCGGCGGCCGGGCAAAAACTTTTGGTACCGCTGAAGAGTGCTAGAGAGATCATGGCCCACAAAGTGGGGGCGTTGTGACGTGGATTCGGTAGATGCAGGGTCAGCCATGAAGCTCCTCCGGTGGCCGACTCTGGTGCGTGATTGTCGCTGACCTAAGCGGTCTCCAATTTCATCGACCGGGGCAGTGATCCGGGGTCGGCCGCCGGTGCAGTGAAGCGGACCTTCCAAAACCGCTTCGATCGACTTGGCTTACTGAACACCGAATACAAGACCTGACCCTGGCGAAGCCTTCACTACAGATTGCGAAAACTCTAAAATTGATTTGCTAAGCGTTTGGGTGCCCCTGACCGAACACATCGCGGGTCAAGGCTCCCGAGACCGGCACCTTTTTAGTCAAAGCTTGCTTTGAGGGTATGCACCGATTTTTTTAAGGGATATACCTGGAAAGCGATTGGCAACGTGGCTAACAGGTGCAATTCCCCCGATTGACATCGGGAAGTTGAGCAGCGCAACGAGAAACTACCGATCTCGATGGCCCCCA
>CAXBHV010000819.1:0-4112 GCA_963974855.1 uncultured Rhodopirellula sp.
TTTTCGGCTCATCCACAGCACGGGCGATGCGCCGCTGGGCTGAAAGTGAGTGATGTGGGCACCGTGTAGATAGATCTCGCCATCGCAGCGATCGGTGTGGACGACCACTTTGGCAAGCCCGCCATTTCCCTCGGCAAAACGGACTCCGGCGACGGAGAATTGGGACGACAATTGGTCAACGCTGGTTTGCATGCTGAATGCCAAATAAACGAGTTGAAAATGCCAGGCCGAACGTAGCGAAAACTCGCCAAGAGTTCCGGCTCGACGTCGGATTTTTCGAGACCGTCCTACGTAAAGTCCTACCGCATTTTAGTGTACCCGCTGAATCGCAACGTCGCGTGACTTCGTGGTTGATTCCTTTATTGGACTGGCACGGCAATCAACCAATTGACCGTCGTATTGCCGCCACCTGCCGGTGTGCCTAGCGTTAGCGTGATGCGACCATCGCTGACGTCGACCTCGGTCATTGTCTCGTGAAAGACGCCGAGTGAAGTCGCAACGTCCTCCGCAACCATGGTGTCCTCGATTCGCAAATGTTGCCCGGCCTGCTCATGTCCCGCGTCGCCTAAACACACATATACCCTCCATTTTCCGTTGTCGACTTCGCATTCCCAGACGTCTTGGGCACGTGTGAATACAAATCCGTCGCGCAAGGGGCCGAGGCTGGTTCCACGCAATCGCGTGTTGTTGCTCAAATCCTTTTGCCAACCGAATCCTCGTTTCGCAGAGAATTTACCGCCCCCATCATTGCGAAACGACTCAGCGGTTGGGCCGGCCTCCGACGTAAAGTTGATCGCGACAGTATTGGCTGGATACGGAGATAGCTGCGGAGGATCACCATCGTGTTCCGGTGATCGCTGCCAAGATACCGTCCCGCGAGTAAAGGGAAGAGGGTCTTCGGAATCGAGTATGCCATCATCGTCGGCATCCCCGTCGTTTTTACGCTTCGGATTGGGAATGGGTTGTGATTTCAATTGATTCCACAACGAGATGGCAACGTCGCGACGTGTAGCAGTGGTTTCGAACTCAAGTTGCGTTGCTGTATAGCCAGCCTTGATGATGGCGTCCGTCACACGCTCGGTCCATGAATCGGTTGCGACCTGGTCGGGCTGAAACGCCGTGTCGGTGGAACCGAGGCCGAGCAGTCGACGCAGTGCAAGTTGCTGGATCGCAGCAAAGCCATCGTCATAGGGATCGGTATCCGAGAAAGGCCAAATGGCCAACGGCGCGCCGTTGACGGATTCCAGCAGTCCTTCCCAGATCTCGGCAAGTTGATCGGGGCGAAGGTAAATCGCGGCCGGATCGACGTGATTACGCAGGCTGACCGCCGCCACCGCGCCGCTGGCTTGGCCGGCATGGATCGATTGATCGTGCAGTCGACATGACGAGCCAACGATACTGGTGTAACCCAGGGTTTTTTGTGCACCGAGCAGTCCTTGGATTCGCTCTGGGACCAGTGCCCGTAGCGGAAAGACGGCGCGTCCGGTTCCGCCGCGACCAAAGCGACGGTTGCCTCGAAACGTGGCTTCCCACGGCCCCGCGTTTCCATCGTCGCTCACCCAAGCTCGCTGAGTCGGATGAAAATCCTTTTCGAATTGCCACGAGAAAACAGCGTCGGGGAACATCGTGGTCGCATAGCTTTCGTAGCCACCAAATCCATCGACCTCCTGTTCACGAATGATGTGACGAGAGACAAGCCGAAGGCTTTCGCGGATATACGGTTTCGGAGGCAAATGATCGGACGTTCCGAATTCGTCGCTCAGCGCCATTCGGCGGAACTTTGGAAAGCTTGTTTGTAAATGATAGTAGTAGCGAAGCGAGTGACGCTTGGCATCCTGAAATACGATTTCGCGCTGCGCCGGTGTCATTGCAACGAGTGTTTTCTTCGAAGCACCGACTTCGCTGTGTTCGAGTTCGGCCACAACATTGGCCGGCAGCGAGTCGAGTGGGTAATCGATTTGAGGTGAATTAACCAGCAGCACATCCGGGTGGTCAATCTCCGCGAATCCTTTGCCGTCGACTAATCGCCGGGTCGTATAGGCAAATTCCTCATCGATCCATCCCCATGTTCCGGTGAAGTAACGAGGGTCGTACGTCGTCGGCTTGGGATACAGTGACTCTTGGGCCTGTTCAACAAGGATCATGCAGTAGGTGATCGGTGCCAGATCCGTGGTTGGTTGATTCGTTTCAGGGGCGGTGGGTTCACCAAATTCAGATTGCGCATCGATGCCACAGTCCCAGCTTGCACCGGATGCCTTGATGACATCGCCCCAGTCGCTGGCATCAATGGTCATGCGGGCGTGAACGATCAATTCGCTCGCTTCCGTGACCCCGTCTGTCGTCACGAACTCGACTCCGCGAACCGTGTCGCCATCGACGATGACGCTCGAAACACGGTAGCGTGAGTAACGCTGGATTTGGCCCGATTGCTCGTACGGGCCAAGCAGGTCGCGAAACACAGACTCCGAAACGAGAGGGCGTGCTGTCGTGATCACGCGAGTGTTTCCAGGACGCCTCACGCCACCATAAAGCTGTGCATTCTTCGTTTCAATCGCGTCGATCACTTCGCGGAAAATGCCGGAGCGAGGAATAGGCACTGTGCCGTTGTACTGATGGGCACGGTTCTCGTCGATCGCACCGAGTCCCTCGGCGCTGAATTGACCACCGAGCCAATCGATATCGTTGACCAGAACAATTTTTTGCACTCCCATGCGGGCAGCCTGAACCGCTGCCGCACAGCCGGATTCAGTGCCTCCGACGACCAGCAAGTCCGCCTCGACCACGATCGGCTCCGCCGCAGTGGCGTGCTGGATCGAGGTGAATGCCGAGAGCAACGCCAGCCAAATCGTTAACCACGTCGTGCTTGTTGGCCGCAGAACACTCATGCTGAATTCACTTGCTTTTACGTGATGATTTTGACGAAACAGAGAAATGTCTCCGGTGTCATGAAGCGTTTCATGGTATGCAGCCGGGCGGCTTGCATAGTGCACTGCAATCGTGTGAAACGACGCAGGCAACAGACAATTGCGTCCAGTATAATCGTCGCCAGTGGTGACGTGGGGCTAATGCTGGTCCGCTAAAACTTTGATATTGACGTCGGATATTAGGGGTGAGTTTTTCTTCCGGCCTGTACCGCAGTTACCTCTCCACCGACGAAGTCGGGGGAGAGGTCGAGCACGCCCTTAAGGCGTTGCTCGGGTGAGGGGGCGACCGCGCTATCGGCGAGCAATTCCGGTGCAAACGGCGTTATCGTCGCCATTGGCTTGCTCGGTCAGCCCCCTCACCCGAACGTCGCTGAAGGCTCCGTTCGACCTCTCCCCCAACGAAGTTGGTGGAGAGGTAGCAGAAAAGTTGCGCAACCAAAAATCACGACAAGCCCAAAGTTTTAGCGGACCAGGCTAATGCCGTGGATCGCTCCGATCGTGGAGCGATCAGCGACTATCCCACGGTGATTGTTCCAATGCAGCCTTGCATCGGCCAGAAATTTACTGTCGGTAGTGAACGAGGCAACGAGTCCTGCAGCACGGGACTCGTTGCCTCGTCCATTACCGATTGTGCATATACCGATTGGCCGATGCTTATTTGCCGAGCAATTGGCGAGTGGCGACTTCGATATCGTCCTGACGCATCAGCGATTCGCCTACCAGAACTGCTTTCACGCCGGCGCTGCCGAGATGTAGGACGTCAGCATGCGTGCGGATGCCGCTTTCCCCGACCACCAATCGATCACGAGGGATCGATTCACACATTCGCACGGTGTGCTCTAGATCGGTGTGAAAGGTTTTCAAGTCGCGGTTGTTGATGCCGACCAGTGTAGTGCCCGTCGCCAACACTGCGTCCAGATATTGCGGTTCAAACAGCTCGATCAATGTTTGTAATCCGAGCTCCACCGCTTGCTGATGCAGCTCGCAAAGTTCGTTTGCGGACAAACACTCGGCGATCAGCAATACGCAATCCGCACCGGCGTCGCGTGCTTGTAGCAACTGGTAGCGGTCGATGATGAAATCTTTACGTAAGATCGGCAGTTTGACCGCGGCGCGAACATCGCGAAGGTAGTCCAGCGATCCTTGAAAGAACGGTGCGTCGGTCAGCACGCTGATGCATGCCGCGCC
>CAXBHV010000820.1:0-4112 GCA_963974855.1 uncultured Rhodopirellula sp.
CCCTTCTTCGCCATACACGATGGTCGATCGATAGTGAGTGCGGAGCAAGAAGAATCGGATGCGTTCGCCGGTATGTCGGCGAATCAGCTCGGACAATCCGCCCGCTCCCTTACTACGGCTGATCTTGCCCGCAGCGGCCTCCTCGTTGGATTCTTCGCGATCACTTTTGCCGCCGACTTTGCCTTTTTCACCGGCTCGCATCAGTCCGTTGTGCATCCAATACTTGACCATCGGTGCATCGTGGCAGCAACCGCTTTGAGCACGTTCGTTCTCGTGGTGCGGGAACATCAAATCCAAGCCGCCGCCATGGATGTCGAACGTATCGCCTAAGATTTCGTGGCTCATCGCCGAGCATTCGATATGCCAACCCGGTCGCCCTTTGCCCCAGGGGCTATCCCAAGCGATCGATTGCCCCTTAGAATTTTTCCACAGTGCGAAGTCGCCCGATGATTTTTTCTTGGCCGCCGCTTCGCCCCCTTCGCCTTGCTGGGCATCGACACTGCGATTGGAAAGCTGGCCGTAGTTCGGGTCCTTCATCACGTCAAAGAAGACATCGCCGTCGACTTCGTACGCGTGCCCCTTGGCGATCAAAGCTTCGATGAAGCTAATGATTTGCGGCATGTGGTCGGTGGCACGGGGCAGATAGTCAATTTGATTGACGCCTAACTCACGCAAATTCGACAAGTAATCGGCGGTCATTTCGACCGCGATCTGGCTCATCGGAATCCCACGCTCGCGGCTTTTCGCGATCAATTTGTCGTCGACGTCGGTAATGTTGACGACCCAAGTGACGTCATAGCCGCTGTAGCGGAGGTAACGTTTGACGGTGTCAAAAATAACCGGGCCGACCATGTGCCCGATGTGCGACTCGGCGTAAACCGTCGGTCCGCACAGGTAGATGCCGACCTTGGGTGGGGCAATTGGCTGAAAGATGTCCTTGGTTTTACTCAGCGTATTGTAGATTCGGATCTGCGGCTTCGTGTCCGAAGCCCCGGTGACGCTGGTGGATGCGGTAGCAGTGCTCATCGAAATAGTTCTGGGAAAATGACTTTCAGGGATGCAAACGACTCCGACGTGGAATCGTATCTTCGTGGGAATCGGGGAATTATAGAGAGAGAAGGCGATCAAGTAGAGGGCGATTTAAGATTCCCGTGTGCTGTAAACCAACACGACGACTCGGGCCGCGATCGCCGTCGAGCCGCCGATCGCCCCAATCCCTTCTCCCGTCTTTGCTTTGATCCCCACGCGGTCGACCGAGATATCCAATAACTGGGCGATCGTTTCTCGCATTTGATCCAAATGAGGTGCCATTTTCGGGCGTTCGGCCAAAATAACGCAATCAAGATTAACGATCTCCATGCCGTGATGCCGGACCCGACGAAGCGCTTCGTGCAGGAATTCACTACTGTCGCGATCTCGGTTTTCCTCCACATTGTCGGGAAATAAGCGACCGATATCAGGCTCAGCGACCGAACCCAATAACGCATCGGTGATCGCATGCAGCAAAACATCGGCGTCACTATGGCCGATCGCATGCACTTCGGCCGCAATATCCATCGCTCCGATCCGCAGCGGCCCCCCATTTCCAAGCCGGTGGGAATCGTACCCCAGTCCAATACGAATCGCAGGAATCGGCGTGCTCATGTGGGGAAACTCCAGAGAGGGGATTGATGGGAGACGGCGAAAAACGGCGGCCAAAAACACAGAGCAAAAACAAAACATCCCCAAATACTGAACAACTTGCTAGCGGATCCGCCCCACAAAAAAGCATTGCAAACAAATGTGCGGGGTGGATTGGATGTCGGCACGGGGGATCTACAGTCTTTGACTTCGCACCCTACAATAACCGACCGTAGCCTCCGCGCGATGTACCGACCTTTGCTCGAGTCAGCCGTATTCATGTCCATTATCGAAGTCCGTCAATTAACGAAGTCGTACCGCGTCTACAAAAAACGCGAGGGGCTTTCCGAGAGTATCCGAGGACTGTTCCATCGTGAATACAGCGAAGTGGAAGCGGTTCGCGGGATCGATTTGGATGTCCAGCAAGGTGAATTTGTGGCCTTTCTTGGCCCTAATGGTGCCGGCAAGACGACGACACTGAAATTACTCAGCGGGGTAATCAATCCGACCAGCGGAACTGCGTCGGTGATGGGATATGTCCCCTGGCAACGCAAAAACGATTATCGCCGCCGATTCGCCCTAGTGATGGGCCAGAAAAACCAGCTTTGGTGGGATTTGCCTGCTCAAGAATCGTATCGGCTGCACCAGCAGATCTATGGCATCGATGCGGACCAGTTCAAAACAACGCTCTCCGAATTAACCGATCTGCTCGACGTCGGGCGACTTTTGAGCCAACCGGTGCGTGAATTGTCACTCGGCGAGCGGATGAAGATGGAGCTGATTGCGGCACTGCTGCACAGTCCCGAGGTTTTGTTTTTGGACGAACCGACGATCGGACTCGACGTGATCGCCCAGCACAACATCCAAAAGTTCTTGCGGTACTACCAAGAGAAACGCAAGATCACGATCCTGTTGACCAGCCATTACATGAAAGACATCGCGGCGTTGTGCAAACGCGTCGTGATTATTGCCGATGGTCGCATCGAGTACGACGGATCGCTGTCGGGCATCATCGATAAATTCTCAGGTTCAAAGATCATCACGCTCCAGTTTGCCGAAGGGCATCGTCCATCGATGTCGGCGTTTGGCGAAGTCTTGGACGAGAATTGGCCCAAAGTGCGAGTGCGAGTCAATCGTGCGGATGTGCCTCGAGTGTTAGCGGAAACACTGCGAGACAATCCGATCGAAGACGTCGCAGTGGAGGATCCTCCGCTTGAAGATGTGATCGCCGATCTATTCCGTGAAACGTCCGAACGCAATCTGCAAAACGCAGCCAACGTCGCCGCAAGCAGTCGTTAGAAGGTAGTCGAAAACAATGTTCTGAGTTGTTTTCCTTGAGGATCGTCGGAACAACGAACGACGTTGCGGACCCCGTGCGTGAGTTTCGACCTGTGCTGTGATTCACGAAAGTCTTGACGACTTCCGCTACCAGTGTTCCTGTCACTTAATGTTCCGACGGTTCTAACCACAAAGCGATCAAGCGGCGTGACGACTCGGCTTAAACGATCACGCATCCGCAGCGGAATTGATCCAATAGTCGATAGCGATTCGGTTGGACGGAAACGCCATGCTGTCAAACAGTGGCGAGGCTTTGTCAACATAACGGAACTCGGTTAATTCCGATTCTTGCAGCGCAATCTCGCTGGCGTTGCTGACATTGCAAACAAAAAACAGATCGATTACCGACACAATGATTCCACCATAACGGTAGTCATTCGGGTGAGACATCAAGAAGTCATGACTCGAGACTTTCAATTGAGTCTCTTCGAAAACTTCCCTCGCAAGAGCGAGTTCGATCGTTTCACCGCGGTCGACAAACCCGCCCGGCAATCCCCATTTTCCCTTTTCCGGATTGCGAGCTCTGCGTACCAAAAGTAATTCATTTTGCTCGTTGACGACAAGTGCTCCTACAGCACCGCAGGGACCAAAAAAATTCGCAAAACCACACGAACCGCAGCGAAAGGGAATACTGCCGATTTTTTCGTTGGGGACTCCACAATGCGGACAAAAGCGATGCGCAATTTCAATGGCAACTTCGGTCATTCGTTTGAGCTTTGCTTAATTTTTGAAATGCAAAAGAGGTACTGAATCGCATGCGGTCCGCACTGAAGACGGGGTTATTGCGGATCGGAATCGGCAACTAGCCTTGGAAACGTGCCACCGGCAAATTGAGCTGCACGCAGAATCCCGCAACTCTCGAACGATCGGCTCAGATGCTCCAGTGCATCAAGTGACTCGACCGCGCCAAGGCCAATCGACTCCGCCACCTCAGAACCGAGCTTACTGTGCAGCAGCAGACGGTATTCGCTACGTACTCGCTCGACCGCGTCGGAAATCGCTATCGAGTCGTCCCAGATCGTAAATCCATCTTCGGATTGGCCCAGCAGCGAGCTTTCGGAGAGTCCTTCGCGGTTCTCGTCTTCGTCAAACGACGAACTCAAATCCTCAAGTTCTCGATCACTGCTCAATCGCAACACCAATCGATCGCTCGG
>CAXBHV010000821.1:0-4112 GCA_963974855.1 uncultured Rhodopirellula sp.
CGGGTAATGCGTGGGACCCGGACGCTCACGCGCGAGCGGCTCACTAAATCAACAGCCCGCGAGCCGCTTGGTTTAGTCAAGGACGTCCGGTGGGAACCGGACCTACCAATCGCGACATATATTTCCCGCTCGATCCTTAACGAGTTACCTCGCTCCCTCGCGGATCAATTTGATCAGTTCATCGGTATCCATTCGAGCGGCACGATCGGTTCCGTCGAGAACCCCGGCAACCAATTCACGCTTGTCGGCGTGCAGCTGCAGGATTTGTTCTTCGATCGTTCCTTCGGCCACCAGTCGATAAACGGTCACCGGTTTTTGTTGCCCGATACGGTGCGCACGGTCGGTGGCCTGGTCTTCCACAGCAGGATTCCACCATGGATCCAAGTGGATCACGTAATCCGCTGCGGTGAGATTCAACCCGGTCCCACCGGCCTTGAGTGAAATCAAGAACAGTTCGCCTTCGCCGTTTTGGAACGCATCAACACGTCGTTGTCGCTCGGCCGCGGGAGTTGCACCATCAAGGTATTGGTATTCAATTCCTTGGGCATCGAGGGCTTCGCGAATCACGCCGAGATGTTTGACGAATTGGCTAAACACCAACGCTCGGTGCTCGCCTTCGCGAAGTTCCTCGACGAGATTCATCAGCAACTCGAGCTTTGCGGAGCCTTTCTTCCACGTCGGGTCAACCAATCGAGGATGACAGGCCAATTGCCGAAGTCGGGTCAGCCACGCCAGCGTGCGGATCCGTTGTTGTCCGGCTTGCGAAGCATCAACCGACTCGCCGCTCAATTCCGCCAACGCTGCGATTCGCACGTCTTCATAGCGTTTGCGTTCGGCTTTACTCAGTTCGGCATGCAACGTGATTTCGGTTCGCGCCGGCAATTCCTTGAGCACTTTGTCTTTCGTCCGCCGCAGGATAAAGGGGCGGACCAAACGTGCCAGCGACTGACGTTGTTTGTCATCTTTGTGGCGCTCGATTGGATCCGCAAAACGGTTTCGGAAACGGTCCCAAGATCCCAATAATCCTGGCGACAACGTTCGGAACAGACTCCACAATTCGCCCAGATGATTTTCCAGCGGCGTACCCGACAGCCCGATTCGCCAATCGGCGTTGATCAAGCGAATCGCTTGCGATGTCTTCGTTTGCGAGTTCTTGATGAATTGAGCTTCATCGAGGACCAGCGTGCTCCAATCACGCGTCGCAAATTTCTTTGCGTCACGTTGGACCAATTGGTAGCTCACAATCACCAGGTCGCCAGGGCCAACCGAGTCGATCAATTGTTGCCGATCCGAATCTCGGTACAGATGCGATTTCAGCGATGGTGAAAACCGTTCGGTTTCACGCACCCAATTGTCGCCCACGCTGGTCGGGGCAATCACCAATGCAGGCCCCAAAGCGGCACGGTCTAGCAGCACACCAAGGGTCTGAACCGTTTTTCCTAGACCCATATCGTCTGCCAAAACGCCGCCGACTCCCCATTTGCTCAATCGAGCGAGCCAGCGGTAACCATCCAATTGATAGTCGCGGAGCTCGGCATTGAGTCCCGCTGGCTTTTCAGGCGACCAATCGGCAAGCGACTCGAGTCGCTTTACCGACTCGTGCCAACGTGCGGTCGCTTCGAGCACGATATCGTCGCTAAACAATTCTTGCACCACCGGCATGGCGGCGTCGGCGATCCTCATCGAATCGCGGTCGTTGACCACCACATCGCCAAGCTGCTGCAATCGGCGGCGGAACGATTCGCTAATTTTGGCAAACTCGCGGTCGCCGACACGCACCAATGCACGATCTTCGCGAACAGCGGCCAACAAATCGGCCAACGAGACGTCGTGTCCATCAATGGTCACCGAACCGGTCAAACCAAACCAATCGCGTTTGTCATCAATTTGCACGCGGAGCGCCGACGGGGTCAGTTCGCCTCGCACACGAATCGTCTGCCCCTCGGGCCAGATGATCCGCGGCGCATCTGCACCGCCTTCGTACAATCGTCCTAATAAATCGAGTGCGGCTTCGTCGGTTTCGGCAACCCAGCGATAGGTCGCATCGGCTGTCAGTTTATTGAACTCGAAACGCTCGACCACATTGTCGGCTCGTTGTTTTTCGTCGTCCGAGTCACGCTCGAGCCGCACGGGGCCTTTGTCGGTTAAACAAGGCACGATGTTGGGAGAAGACCCAGGCACCAACACCTCGCGAAAGCGATCGTCGTGAACGGCGAGCGAAATGAACAGTCCGGCTCCGGGACGTGGCCGCAATTCAAAGACCAATTCGCCCGTGATCGGGACGATCGGACCGGCAAGTTGGGGAGGCAAGTCGACGCGAACCAGCGAGTCGACCGTCGCACAGCCCACCGCCAGCCGCGCGGCAGATTCCGCGTCCAACACCGCATCTTGCAACTCGCTCTTGAGCAAATACTGAATCACTCGCGTGGCCCGCGAATCACGCAGCGTGCAAACGATCAAGCGGTGGTGTTTGCGATCGGCCAAAATCACCAGCGGATCGACGGGACTGCTATGCCCCATCACCACATCGCACTGTTTGATGTCGATGCTGAGCCCCGAGACGTGCAGCATCGGGCGAAAATGGGTCGCCGAAACGGTGGTGTCGTGGTTGTCCTCGTGCGGTTCTTCTTCGTCATCCGATTCACGCTCGACAGGCTCGAGCGTCAAACTCAGTTCGGCCGAAAAGACATCGACGTCTTTCGTGTCTCCGTCCGCCCAACCGACATTGGGGTGACCGACAAGCGATTGCAGTGCTTGAAACTCGGCGTAGTGATCCTCGTCAAAGCTATAGCTTCGCGACGCCACCAATGCAGCAATTTTTCCGTCGATGGGAAACGCGGTGAAGTCACGCTTCAGCAGCTCGAAACCGCGGATCTCTTTGCCTTTGGTCCAGCCTTTTTTGTTCTTGCGCGGCTTCTGTTCGTAAGGGGTGATTGACAGAGGAGCGTAGTAGCGAGAGCGGGAAAAACCGATTCGCCATTGCAGTCGTGTCCCCTCTTCGTCGACTTCGGCCGGACGGCATGATTCCTCGGCGAGGGACAGGATGTTGTCGACCAGATCGCGACCGACACTCACCGAATCGACTTCCAATTCGCCCAAAAAGTTCAGCACCTCACCAATGCTGCGACGTGCAAGTTGTTCTTGCAACCACCACGCGATCGACAGCGTATGAGAACATTGCTCGTGCGTTTTGAATTGGGGGCATTCGCACGTACCGACCGCCTTGAGTGAAGTGCTATCGGGAGAATGGTCGAAATCCTCGTCATCCTCATCCACTTCCGCGGAAATATCGATTGCCGTCGCTGCGGTGGGCTGGCGATTTCCTTTGACTTTGAATTCAAACTTCAGCTGGCTCCCCTCGCGGCTTAGCGTGGGAGAGTCGACCGTCAACATCGCAGCACGCTTATCAAACGATTCATCGTGCTCATTCACCAAACGTTCTACCGCTTCGCCGACGAGAAGTCCAAACGCTGCGATCGCGTCGTCGGACATCAAATCCATATTTTGCCTTCCATTGTCGCGAGAATCTCGATGAACCAAGGGGCTACCATTGTATCGACGCTGTACGGGTGAGTGAGTCAGGTGCAGTGGTTGAGGGAATGCTTGCGATCATGCTTGCCGGTGCAAACCATCCTGCGTCACGTGATGAAGCAATCTTGCTGCACGTGATGACCACAACACGGGGGGCTCCCGCGCTAGGCCAACCCGAGATTCTAGCGTGCCGCTGCTTTGAAAACACGGTGTCTTTGCTCGATTCTTTTTCTCGGTACAGTGTTAGGTTGGCTCTGTTGAGCTTGATCTTCCCTACACAAACCCTGTTGGAGTAATTCGGAAAAAGAAACATTAAAAGTGCGTGAAGTCAAAGAGCCAGGCGTCCGTTTGAGTTGCCAAATCGCCTGTGACCATGACATGACTGTCGAATTGATCAGCCGGCTCGAAGGCAGTGGGCGAAAAGACCAGGGATCGCCACCGGCGGCCGAAATTGAACCCGCTCCGGAATGGACGACTCGGTAAAGCCGGACTTGCCCTACCCCCAAGGCTCTGACTGATTTAGTTAGCCGTTTTGGCCAACGCTGTGAAGCATTTAGAGACGGCAAATTACGGCATTTGCG
>CAXBHV010000822.1:0-4111 GCA_963974855.1 uncultured Rhodopirellula sp.
TCGCAGCGCAAGTTAGAATGTCGATTTAGCGGTATTGGCCGTAAGGCACCGGGTAGCTCCAACTCCGTTGACTTGTTTTTTATAGAGACCCACGAACCTTGATTCCTCCAGAAGTCCTGAAAAAGATTCGTCGGATTCAAATCCGCACCTCCCACGTCGTGGACGATCTGCTGGCCGGCGGATGGCACTCGGCGTTCAAGGGAACCGGTATGGAGTTTGAAGAAGTCCGGCCGTATGCGATCGGCGACGACGTTCGCAGCATCGACTGGAACGTCACGGCGCGGGCGGATCAGCCCTACGTCAAACTGTTTCGCGAAGAACGAGAGATGTCGGTTCAGTTGCTTGTCGACATCAGCCCGTCGCAAGGATTTGGAACGCAATCGCAAACCAAACGAGAGCTGGTTGCCGAACTCGGTGCGACCTTGGCCTTTTCAGCCATCAAGAACAATGACAAAGTTGGATTAACGCTATTTTCGGATCGCGTTGAAAAATCAATTCCACCACGCAAAGGCACCCGCCACTGTTTGCGTTTGATCCGTGACTTGCTGTATTGCCAACCGGTGGGCAGCGGAACCAGTGTGACGTCGGCGATCGAGCACCTCAATCGCACGTCACATCGAAAAATGGTCGTTTTTCTGATCAGCGATTTCCAAGATACTCATTGCGAAAACACGTTAAAGGTCGCACGTCGACGTCATGAAATCATTCCCGTGGTCGTCCGCGACCAGCGTGAAATGACGATGCCGAACATCGGGATGGTCCGCCTGCGTGATTTGGAAACGGGCCAATTGGTCACGATGGACACCAGTAGCGCCCGCGTGCGGCGTGCCTACGCCGATTCGGTGCAACAGCATTTCGAGAACCTCGAGTCTTCGTTCCGACGCATGCGAATGCCCGCGATCTATCTCGAAACCGGACGCGATTTCGTCCATCCACTGCAACAGTACTTCTACCATCGGGAGACGCAGCGGTGAACGGATTAAATGTCTTCCATTACCACCCCCATCGTCGTGTCACGTTGGTCACCCGGATCGCGATTTTCGCCATCGCACTGATCGCTGGGCTCTCGCGAATCGATGCCGCCGAGCGTGACAGCGAGGTTCAGGTCAACGCGACCGTCAATCGGACCGACGCTTTGCTGCTGGATCCGATCGAGTTGACCGTCACGGTGACGGCGCCCGTGGACGCCGAGATCGAATTTCCGCCCGCTGCTGAAACCGTGGGACCATTCGATGTCGTCGCGGTCGAGGATTTGCCGTCGGTACCAGTGCTGGACGACGCCGATCCGGGAAAACGACGTTGGACGCGGAGAATGAAGTTGGAGACGCTCGAAGTGGGCGAGCAAACAATTCCTGCGATCGAGATTCGCTACGTCCTTCGCGATGCAGCCGACTCGCAAACAGGCCTGCTTCGCAGCGAACCGATTCCAATCCAAATCAAAAGCGTCTTGACGAGTGACGATAACCCCAAGGCATTTCGGCCGATGAAATCAGCGTTGCCGATTGATCCCCAACCCGAAGCGACGCCGGTTCGCTGGGGAGCGATTGCAGGTGGATTGATTGCATTAGCCTTTGTTGCATTTCTGATAAAACGGCGGATGAAGAAGCCGGTTACGCCAATGCAGTGGGCATCACGACGCTTGGCGGGGTTGGAACAGCGTCAGCAAGCGGGCGAGATCGATGACCAATCGGCCTACCTCGAACTTGCCGAGATTGCTCGCGATTTCGTCATTGCTCGCGAAGGGAGGAACCCCGCCGTGATGACCACCGACGAAGTCGTTCGCTTCGTCACAACGAAGTCATCGCTTGCGAGTGAACATCAAAACCGCTTGAACGCATGGTTGATGGACGTCGAACAAACCAAATTCGCTCCGCATCGTTTTGCGGCGGAGGAAATAAAGCCAAAGGTTCAAGACGCCAAGAGTTTTGTGCATGAGTTGCTGGAACGTTCGTCCACATCGAGCGTCGTGTCCAACCACAGGGAGGACGTGTGATGTTTGAAAGTCCTTGGTTCTTGTTATTGTTGGGCTTCGTTCCGCTACTTGCCTGGGGCATGTTTCGGCGTCGCCAATCATGGTCGATTGGGTTTAGTTCAACGCGAAGCATCGCGGGGATTCGTCCAACGTGGCGTCAACGTTTGGCGTGGTTGCCCGAGATGTTAATGTTGATGGCACTGGTCGCGATGATCGTTGCCTTGGCCCGGCCCCGGATCGGCCGCGAACAAACCGTTATCGATTCGGAAGGGATCGCGATGGAAATGGTCGTTGATCGCAGCGGCAGTATGCAGGCAATGGATTTTAAGATCGATGGCGACCATGTCGATCGCTTGACCGCAATCAAAAACGTGGCAGCAAATTTTGTCAAAGGAGACGAAGAGGAAGCAGATCAAAATGGAATCGCCGGCCGCGCCAGCGACTTGATCGGCTTGATTACCTTCGCCGGCTTTGCCGACGCCATCACGCCACCGACGCTGGATCATGCATTCTTGCTCGAGCAACTCAATCGAGCCGAGATCGTGACACAACGCCGCGAAGATGGAACCGCGATTGGCGATGCAATCAGCTTGGCGGTCGAAAAACTGCAGTCACTTGATGCGAATGAGGAAAACACAGTTAAAAGCAAAGTCATTATTTTGATGACCGATGGCGAAAATACCGCAGGCGAGTTTGATCCGATCCAGGCCGCCGAGCTGGCCAAAACGATGGGAATCAAAATCTACACGATCGGTGTTGGTACCAAGGGACGGGCACCGTTTCCGTCGCGGCATCCCTTCACCGGCGAAGCCACGGTGCAGTGGATGGACGTCAATATCGATGAAGACACGTTGCGGAAAATTGCGGAAACCACCGGTGCTCAGTACTTCAGGGCTACCGATACGCAATCACTCGAAGCAATTTATGAAGCGATCGATGAACTCGAAAAAACAAAAGTCGAATCACATCAATTCACCGACTATCGCGAATTGGCGGTCCAATCATTCACCTGGAACGCGATCACGTTTCCACCGATCTCGCTCTGCGCGATGTTCTTGATCGCCGCCAGCGTGATGGTCAAGTATGTCCTGATTCGGGCGTGGGTCTAACAAAGGGAACCGAGGATTCAAATAATGGAAATTCAATACGGCAACCCTTTCGCACTGAATTGGCTATGGCTCGCTGCCGCGTGCGTCGTGGTGATCGCTTTCGCTGCGGTGCGAATGCGATCGAATTTGCGTCGCTTCGCGACCGCAAATTTCAGCTCGCAATTGCTGCCACCGCACCATCGTTTGCGGATCGCGGCCCGTGCAGTGTTGTTGCTACTGACGTTCCTGTTTCTGACGATCGCCTTGGTCGATATTCGTTGGGGTAAGGTATGGCGTGAGGTTCCACAAAAAGGAATCGAGGTGATGTTTGTGATCGACGTTTCTCGATCGATGCTTGCCGAAGACGTCACGCCCAATCGGCTTAGCCGGGCCAAACAACAAATCAACGATATGCTTGATGTGATGGCGGGGGATCGTGTCGGATTGGTTGTATTCGCGGGTGAAGTACGCCAAGTCGTGCCCATGACGAACCACTACGACGATTTTCGTCGCTCGCTGAAAGAGGTGGGAACGCATTCGATCCGCCGAGGTGGGTCGCGTTTAGGGGATGCGATTCGGGTGGCCAGCAAAGGATTCTTGAGCAAGACCAACGATCACAAGGCGATGGTCATTTTGACCGATGGCGAGGACCAAGAGAGCGAACCCGTGAAAGTCGCCAAGCAAGTTTACAAAGATCAAGGCGTTCGCATTTTCACGATTGGATTGGGCAACATGAGCGAAGGGGCACGGATTCCTGCAGGCACCAACGGCAGATCAAACTATGTGACCTACGATGGACAACAAGTTTGGTCGAAACTAGATGGAGCAATATTGCAGTCAGTCGCTACCGAAACCAACGGAGCCTTCATTCCCGCCGAAACAAAACAAGTGGATATGGCGAGTGTCTATCACCAATATGTCGCCAAAGTAGAACAGCAACAATTTGAAACCGCAAAGATCAATCAATACGAAGCGAGGTTCCAGTGGTTTGTCGGTTTGGCCCTCGTCAGTTTCCTGTGTGAGGCCTTCATGACGCATTGGCTGCCGATTT
>CAXBHV010000823.1:0-4108 GCA_963974855.1 uncultured Rhodopirellula sp.
AAACGGGCAGAGGAACGAGCGATGGCCGCCGCCCAAGCCAAGGCCGAAGCCGAAGCTCCGCTGACCAACGCACAAAAAGCGGATGCACTCGCGTCGCTTGCGTCCAACGACGCGGCACGACAAATTCAAACGCTCGGTGAGCTTGCCAAGAAGAATTTGGAAGATCCCGATCAAGACATCGCAGCTGCAATGAAACCACTGATCGAGAGCGACAACGACAAAATTCGCAAAGCGGCTCATTCCGCATTGTTACGTTGGGATGCCGATTACAAACGAATCGCAAGCCTGAAATCGGCATACGACCGAGGCGGCGTTGTCGACAATAGCAAACGCGAAGTCAATCTGCTGACAACGCTGTACGTCGGCCAAATTGTGCAAGTCAACGAGCATGGCCCGTTCTGGAAACCCGCAACCATCGAAGAAATTCTGACCGATGGTCAAGTCCGCGTCATACTTCGCGGCGGTGGCAGCCGCAAGATCACCGTTGCCCGCAGCAAGATCCAACTGGCCCCCGAGGATCTGCCGCAACCCAACAAACCTGCCACTACATCGCAACCGAATTCGCAACCACGTACGTGGTCCGATGCAAGCGGTCGATTCAAAGTCGAGGCGATCTTGCTTCGCGTCGAAGGAGCAAGCGTGGTCCTGAAACGCGCTGACAACCGCGAGGTGACCGTTCCGATCGTGAATCTAAGCGAAGCAGACAAGGATTTTCTACGCGAATTGCAGCAACAGCGTGCCAAAGTCAAAAATCCGTTCGAGCCATAAGTCTCACATGCGATGCGAATCCGGTGATTCAAAAGAGCTTTGTTTAAACTGCTCTTGCTACAGCATTCTGAAAAGATGGTTTTATTTGCAATACTATGAGACGACAACACTTGGCCTTTGCAGCGTTCTGCGTTGCAGCAATATGCACCGTTGTAGTTTTGCAATCGATGGGCGAGAGTAGGCCTTCTTCTTACCCATCTTCAAAAACTACAATTCGGAACACAGGGTGGCCGTTTATCGACGACACTCATAGTTCCGACCCAAGTCAACCAACTATCTCGGCCCGGCAAACTGAGGGGACCGATTCCGCTATCGATTATGCGAAAGGCAGAAACGCTAACCTCTTGGTAAACCTGATTCTATTCGCAATGGTATTACGTACCGGATTTCTTTTGGTCTACCAGTTCCCGCAATATCGATTAACCGATTTGTTCGCATTGGCGTTGGCTGCCGCAATTGTTTCAGTCACGATAAGGGTTGATCCAACACTCGCTTTTCTCAGTTCTGAATATAGACCTAGACTTCCCAACTATTCACCACTCCCGCAATCGTCTCGTCCGCTTTGGCAAAATATAGTTGCTCTTACATACTGCTTTTTCGCTTACTACGCGATCGCGTCATATTTGATGCCATCGCGAAGAAACGTGCAGCGTGGAGACAATGCAAGCCTACAATGACGCGCGTTTTAAGGAGTCCAGCTTCGGGAATCACATGTCCGCTAACTAACCGCGTGAAAGCTGCACGTTCTGTTTTCCGGCTAAATCGACTATAAAGGGTAAACGAAAGCCAAACTGCCGAAATCCTTCAGGACGATGACCATGAAACGCGTTTTATTGCTGACGCTGATTCCGCTGCTGCTGGTCGGCGGCTGTGGGCGTAAAAATCCGGTCGAAGAAATCTCCGCAGCAAAGTCAAACGTCAAGATCGTTGATGTCGCCACCGACGAAACGTTACTTCCATGGCCCGCGTGGCGTGGTCCGCAGCGTGATGGTGTCGTCCCCGATCAACCGCTATTGACGCAGTGGAGCGACGAGAAAAATGTTGTCTGGCGAACCGAGGTTCCGGGCCGCGGACACAGTTCGCCTATCGTCGTGGCGGATTCGATCTATTTAGCCACGGCAATCCAAGACCAACAAAAACAACAAGTGCTTGCTTTTGACCGCGCGACGGGCAAGCCCAAATGGACTACCGACGTTCACACCGGCGGCTTTCCTTCGGAACGAGCGGTACACCACAAAGCAACGCACGCCAATGGCACTTTGGCGTGCGACGGCGTCCGGCTTTATACCGCGTTTTTAAATTCCGATGCCATTGTTGCCTCGGCACTCGATTTGGATGGCAACATCGTTTGGCAACGTGAAATCGGCAAATTTGTCTCCAAGTTCGGCTACGCACCTTCACCAGTTCTCTACAAGTCGCTGGTGATTTTTGCCGCTGACAATATGGGTGGCGGGTATTTGGCGGCGGTCGATGGCGAAAGCGGCGAGATCGCTTGGCGAGTGGCTCGCGGAAATATCAGCACTTACTCGAGTCCCACGGTCGCAAACGTGGGCGGACGTGACCAATTGTTGATCAGTGGCTGTGACGCGGTGGCAAGCTTTGATCCTGCCACTGGTGAAAAACTATGGAGTACACCTGGAACCGCCGAAGCGACGTGCGGTACCGTTATCACCTCGAAGAATCGAATCTTTGCCAGTGGTGGCTATCCCGACAAAGAAACGGTGTGTCTTTCCGCAGACGGAGAGAAAATCTGGTCTGTTCGTACCAAGGTTTATGAACCCTCGCTCGTTTTGAACGACGGTCATCTGTTCGCTGTCAGCGACGATGGAGTGGCCTATTGCTGGGACGCCGATACCGGAGATGTGGTGTGGCGAGAACGTTTAGGAGGCAACTTCAGCGCATCGCCGATTGTTTGCAACGACGTCGTGTACGTTTCCAACTTGAACGGTGAAACGTTTGTCTTAAAAAATGAGAACAACTCCTTTAAGTTGATTTCCACCAATACGCTGGGCGATGACGTGTACGCGAGTCCTGCGGTGGCCGATAGCCAGATGTTCATGCGAGTGGGAGTCGGCAAAGGCACCAAACGCCATGAACAATTAGTATGTCTCGAATCCGAGACTCTCTAGTGGATACCGCATTTATTGGATTTCTAACGCTTTCATTTTTTGCTGCAGGCTTTGGCGGTGGATGCCAAGCCGCCGTGCTGCCGCACTAACGTTATGCGATTCGGTTTCTAACGCTCGCAGAATCGCCAGACGCTCGAAATCTTCGACTAACTGCGTCCTCGCTTCGGTCAGCGGTAGATCGAGGTAACGCTCAAACGGAACCTCGTCACTCGCGTTGCGATCGAGGCCCAAACCGAGGTCGCATCGCGTCACCCGATGCTCTTCGCACAACGCCGCCGACGCATGCACCAATTGCTGCAGTTCACGCACATTCCCAGGCCACACATGTTGCAGCAGCGCCGAGATCGCTTCGTCGGAAATCGTCACGTCGGGCGGCAGAAACCGGTTCGCTAGTAGCAGTATGTCTTCATGGCGTGAACGCAGCGGGGGGATAAACAGTTCGATTCCCTTCAGGCGAAAATACAAATCCTGGCGAAACACTTTGTCGTCGATCGCCGCCTCGAGATTTTGATGAGTCGCACTGATCACACGAACATCGACCTTGACCCCTTGCTCGGTACCGACCGGCTGTACAATCCCCTCCTGCAATACTCGCAACAAACGCGTTTGCACCGCCGCAGGCATATCGCCAATTTCGTCCAAAAACAATGTGCCTCCGTCCGCTTGCCGGAACACGCCATCGCGATTGTGATCGGCACCCGTGAACGCCCCTTTGACGTGTCCAAATAGCTCGCTCTCGGCCAGCGACGCCGCGATCGCGGCTGTGTTCACGGCAATGAATGGCTTACTCGCTCGGTTACTTCGTGCATGCAACTCGCGGGCGACCAACTCCTTTCCCGTACCACTTTCGCCACGAATCAAAACAGGCAGCGAGGTCTTGGCCGCCTTGTCGATTTGCGAAAACAGGGTTCGCATCGGTCGGCTCGTACCTAGCAATTGACCGAACTGAACCGATTCACTGCCGTTTTCAAGATCCTGGACTTTCTGCTGCAAGACAACCCGTTGCTGTGAACGTGCGGCCATCGAGCGAACATGCTGAACATCGTACGGCTTGGTGACAAAATCAGTCGCGCCGAGGTGAACACACTGGACCGCCAAACTGACTTCGTTGTTGGCCGTTACGACGATGATCTCGGGCGTCACCGTAGCGGCATCTTGCTGCAGCGACTGCAACACAAACATGCCGTCATGTGTTGGCATGTTCAAGTCCA
>CAXBHV010000824.1:0-4108 GCA_963974855.1 uncultured Rhodopirellula sp.
TGATGGGCTCGGGAAGTTTGGCTTTCGCAAGCGAGCCACTGTGTTTCATCCCCGCGGGAATACAAGTCTTCGGATCGAAGCCCTGGTTCTGCATGAAGAAGATGATCCGTTTCGGCGTCGTGTTACTGGCGAGCGACTGACTGGCGGGCGAGGCCATCAGACGCTCAGGAACAAGCGAGCCACTCAACGCGGCACCGGTACTGGCCGCGATTCCTTGTAGCAATTTTCGACGACTGAACATGATCAATCTTTCAAACGAATGGGACGATGGTGTTCCGGCTATTTGGTAATAGGGATCGTGAGCTCCGTCCCACTGCAAGACAGTATTGCAGCGGGGAAGGCATGCGGTCTGAAACCGTGATCGGATATTCCGGAGCGGTAGGGGGGTAGTGGGAGGGAATGGGGGGCGTCCGCCGCGTCATGCAGCGATGTGTATTTTAACCTGCACCGCAATTGTCGCAACGTTCGTGGAACGCCAAGATTCGCGGAATGATGCCGGATTAGGCGGAGTGGTAAACTCGCAGCCTTTGATCCTGTGGTAAGGCAACCAATGTTTTATACAGGTTTTCGGCACTATTTGTTGCTTTTTTTACGAAAAAATCCGGTTGTGCGCAGTTTGTCGATTGGATGCATCGACGTGCACAAATCGGAAACGTTTCGATCACTCGATGGTCCTGATTTTTACGGACGCCGCTTCGATCATGACCTATGGTTCCAAAGGGAACACCCTCAAATCCAGCGGCTACCGCTGCGTGACGACGCTTTCAGTACTCAAGAAAACACACGATGAACGACGCAAATCTACAGACGGCTCAGCAAGCGTTTGCTTCGGCCCTGATCCCGATCACATTGCTCGCAGTCGTATTTTTTATCGGCTTGTTTCTGGTGGTGGGCTATTCGATGAAGTTTGCCCTCTCGGTCGCTGGGGCGGGGAAATTTGGGTTCTGGAAATCGATCGGCATCGTGTTCGCGACGACGATGGCAAGCTCGTTTGTGTCGATGTCGATCATGTTGGCGATGCCTGGCGAGCCGATCGCGGGATTGATCGCCTGTGTTGCCTCGATTGGCACGTACGTGATGATCATTTCGGCGATCAGCCACTGCAGTGTCGGACGTAGCGTCGCGACTTATTTTCTGAGTGGAATTTTCAGCGTCATCGGGATGGTCCCGTTGGCCATGATTTTGGTTGTGGGTGTGATGATCATCAACTCGACGAGCAACTTGAGTGGTCTGGACTTCAAGAAAATCAAATCCAATTTAGCGAGCTCTCACGGGGATGTCGCTGGCGAGTCGTTTTCGGGTATCTCAGGCGAACCCGAATTCGAGAACAGCATGGATGGTTTCGAGGTCCAGCAAGTCAGTGGTCAGGGATTCGGATATGGCTACGAGTCTGGCGAAGTCGATAGTGACGCGGCCGCGAAACCACCCCAGCAATTACCAAGTGTTGTGCCCGCGAGCGATTCATCGGGTGGTTTGTTTGATCAGTTTTTCACGGACGAGAAAACGAGCCCCTACCCCACACCGACATCAAAAGAATGCCAAGGCCGTTGTCCCAATCAACCTCCAACGCCACCCAAGCGTTCCAACCCCGTATCAAGCGGCGTCCAGTCCAACCCCTTCGCCAAATAGTCGCCGTATAGTCGCCTTTTGCTCCGCAAAAGTAGCGTTTACTGCAGCGAACTTTCGCAGAAAGAAAAGCGACTATCAACAGCCTCGTAGTGAAAGTCGCCAAGACTTTTGGCGGCTGATTCGTGGGATCACGATTCCGCGTCGCTGCATACTTGCGACAAAAAATTGTTGGTGGAACTTCCCCAATCCCTTGCGTACTATTAGAGGATGCGCGGTCCAGCTTTACGGGTGGAGTCCGCGATCAAATCTCTACCTCGTTGGGGAGCCGTTGAGATGGAAAGCAAGTTGGTTTTTATTAGCCATTCCCATCATGACGCAGCTGCAGCCAAAGCGTTAAAAAACTTTCTCGCTGCGGCGTTTGTTGAGCTGCGTCCGCAGACGATCTTGATGACGAGTGATCATTCGAGTGGGCTTCGTTCGGGCGATTTGATTAACGAACAATTAATGCAAGAAGCTCGCGATGCGCCGGTGTTTATCAGCATCCTATCGCCGATCTATCTGCATTCTACCTATTGCATTGCCGAGTATGCGGCCCGATGGGGAGCCGGTAAATCGATTCATTGTCTGCGACTGGCAGACCTCAGCCCGGCCGAATTGAGCGGCATTTTTGCAGGACGTCATGCGCCGCTGATCACAGAGGAAGCCGCGCTTTGGAAATTGCTAGAGGATATTCGGGGGGCGAATGGATGGAAGATGGATGCACTGGATGAAATGAACCAAACGCTGCGGGCGCTCTGCTGTATTCCAACCACAGAGCGTCAAGACTTTAATGCGATTCACAAACGCTTGCTTCCCGAGTCGACGCCCGTGTTTCTGAATGCTTATGGGCTTCAGCCACAGCTGAGTTCCGATAAAGTCTTTCAGGATTTTGACTGCACTCGAGGCACTCACAATACCGAACCAGTCCAGTTTCTGTGGGCCGATTCGCGGCCGCACAACTGGATCACCACCGAACTGCTTCCCAGTCCCACGGGGGTGTCCAGTCAAAAGGAGTCATGTTTTTTGAGAGTTCGCTTTGAGCATAACGGCGGTGATGGCTGCGATCTCTCCATCCGCCCCAAGGACGAATTTGCTCGCCAGAATGAAGGCCGCTATTTATATCTCGATTTGCGTATCGGAGAGGACTCGGAACTGGAACGAATCGGCGTGGGACTGCGACTGGTCAATGGCTATATGCAGCACTGGAGGTTGCATCAAAGCAAAGAAAATCGGCTGGTGCTGCCGGTGGAATCTACGGAGTTCGGTCGTCCGCTACGGGTAGATCTGCACCACAGCAATTGGAAGTTGTTTGATGCCGATGGCACAGTGGATCGGGGGCCGCTAAAACCTGATTTCAGTGTCATCGCCTCGGTTAATCTCAGCCTCGGTGGCTTTGAAGAACTCGAGCAACGTCCGACGAAAGGTTCTGGAGTCTTGGACATCCACGAACTTCGTCTGGAATAGCAATAAGAGAGTGTCCGAAAAGGGGGCTGACCCTTTGGAAGCGAGTCGTTTTTTTTGAGTGTTTTGCCTCGGCGGAGAGGGGCAGACCCCTTTTCGGATACCGTCTAAAAGCAACGTAACAAAGGCAAAGACATGATGTCCGACAATCGTCAAGGTCCGATTCCATCGGTGGACGCTGCGAATATGGCCAGTCAGCTGCAAGTGATCCGGCAGCGACTCGACGATTTTGGCACGTTCCAGATGCCTGTGTTGGATACGGGGCTCTACCCGGCGGCAAACGTTGCGGGCAGCGAGCGTGAATATACCAATTACCAGTTGGTGTGGGTTCGCGACAATATTCATATCGCCCATCAGATGTTGGTGATCGGCAACGATGCGGCAGCCGTTGAAACGGTCGAGGCGTTGTGCCGGTTCTTTGCAAAGTACCGCCATCGCTTGCAGCCCTCGTCTGGCAACCAACTTGAAATCGACCGTCCGCATGTTCGCTTTGATGGGCGAACCCTCTCGGAACTTGATTCAGACACTCCGTCGGGCGAGGGCTGGAACCACAAGCAGAATGATGCCCTCGGGTACTACGTGTGGTTATTCGCCAAACTTGTCCGAGGCAAAAAGCTGCGTCCGACGTCGGAACAACTGCAAATACTCGCGCTGCTGATCCACTTTTTCTCGCGGATCGAGTACTGGCAGGATGAAGACAGCGGGCATTGGGAAGAATGGCCCAAAATCGAGGCTTCGAGCATCGGGGTGGTGGTCGCTGCGTTACAAGCAGTGCAGGAAATGCTTGAGATTTCTAGTGTGCAAGAAACGCTGCATAACCATGGTATCGATCGCGTTTTTCTCGAAAAACTTATCGAGCCAGGCGCCGCAGCACTTCATGAAATCCTACCCAACGAGTGCATTCAAGGTAATGGAAAACAGCGTGATGTGGACTCGGCCCTGCTGTTTCTGATCTATCCGCTGGAGATCGTCGAGGGTGACATGGCCGATCAGATCCTGGCACGGGTGACATCGCAGTTACAGGGCGAGATTGGCATCG
>CAXBHV010000825.1:0-4105 GCA_963974855.1 uncultured Rhodopirellula sp.
GCTGTGCCACTTGGCACGGGGATGTATGGCCGGCTCGCAGGCACATCAAAGTCGTATGCCGCGTACACCGTTTCGATGCCGTGTGTTTTTGCCAACGGCGTAAACGTCTCAAATACTTGATCCGGAGTTTGCCGAGGCCGCACCTTATTGACCGCCAACATCCGCGGCACTCCTGGCATCAAATCGGCAGCGATTCGCAACAGATCGCCGAGCGTGGCATCACGCGAAGATTCTGCGGACGAAACGACAAGGAACGCCGAACAGATCGTGGCGGCGCGGCCAAGCAGATCGCGGCGAATATCCGGCGATCCGAGACCAAACGCTTCGTCCGAAACAATGTCAGGGCAATCCAGCAACCCGATCCCAGCTTCGTCCAATCCAGGGTCGGTAGCGACGAGTGGAATTGCCAACGTGCTAACATCGCCACCACGATTGTTGTATTGTTGGTGGGCAGCGGCAGGTTCCTCAGCAAGCATTTCGGGTGGCATGCCGATCGCATCACCGATGCGGCCCATCAGTAAACTGAACAATTCTGAATCGGCCTGCCATTGCTGTGGCAGCCACAAAACAAATCGATGAGTTCCTTCGGCATTGCTTGGGCCACGAAGCGTGCGTGCCCGCCCCGCTTCGCTCAAATAGGTAGCAACCAAACTGGTCTTGCCACTGTTCAGCATGCCCGCAATCGCCACCACCGGCCAATTGACAAGCTGAGAAGCAGAGTGCACTTGGCGTCCAGAGGCGAGGAGATCGCTTGCCAAAGCTAAATCCAAACGCCGGACTGCAGCCAAAAAACTTTCGCGAGATTCACTCGGGTAAATCCGCTGGACCATCGCGCGGCGATCATCGTCTTCCAACAGCGACAACAGACTAGGCCAATCGATCGAGTCCTCCTCAAGATTTCGGTTTTTACCAAACATGTCGTGTCGCCGATTGCTTATCCTGAGAAATCGCGTGTGTTTGCGGTTGTCGATTGGCCCGACGCAGGGCTAACGCACGGTTTTTTTGAGACGCCATCCCCGTCAAATTGATGGTTCCACCACTGAACCGTGTCGACTTGCGTCCATCGCCCATGATCTTCACATCCCCGGAGTGTATCAGCGAGTTCGTCCATCGACATAGGGCGCTGATTTGGGTCTTTTTGCAAACAAGACATCAATACGTTTTGCAGGTCTTCGGCCAGCGGGATGCCCGTTCGATCCGAAGGCCGGACAGGCAATTCGTTCAACTGCTTTAAACAAATATCTACCGACGCCCCTCCCTCGAACACCGGCACCCCTGCAAGCAACGCATAACCGACCGCACCGACCGCGTACAGATCACTTTGCTCGTTGGCTGCCGAAGCATCACGCACCGCTTCGGGGGACATATACATCGGCGTGCCCGTGATCGAGTCGACTCGCGTCAATTCAACGGTGTCACGCGTGATTTCTTTGACCAAACCAAAATCGAGCACCTTGATCATATCGCCTACCCCCGACACTTCGGTCAACAAGATGTTTGCCGGCTTGATATCGCGGTGGACGATCCCACGCAGATGGGCTTCGGAGAGTGAGCCACACATTTGAATCAACAGCGAAATGACTCGCCCTGGGCTTTGACGCCCATACTGGTCAATCAATTCTTGCAGCGTGATGCCTTCGATGTATTCCATCACGTAATAAAACGTTCCGTCGTCAGTGCATCCATAGTCAAAAATTGCGATCGTGTTGGGATGACGAAGCTGGGCCGTCAATTGCACCTCACGGGCAAACCGGGATGCCGCCGTCGAGGTCAACTCGTCTTTTTCAAGCACCTTGATTGCCACTTCGCGTTTGAGCAGTTCGTGAGCCCCGATATAGACCGACCCCATCGCTCCTTCGCCGATCAACCGCCCGAGTTTGTATTTCCCGAGCTGTCTGGTGGTATCGTTCTGGGTCAGCGAACGAGAGATGCGGGGCCCATACAGTCGCAGCGTCCCGAGAGCAAATGCCGCAAGCGTCAAAAGGATGGCCAATACCCAATGGATTAGCGAGAGCGTTCGCAGGGGGCCATAGACCTCTGCCACCTTCATTTCCACTGCGACACCAAACCCGTATTCGGGCATCCAACGCCAAGCTCCGATGACATCGACGGCACGGTAGTCGCGGTAGCCCACGACGTTTTCACCTTCGCCTCCGCGAGTCAGCTGGTCCGCAAGAACGGTCAACGGACGAGATCCGGACTCGGGTAACTCCGCCCCCCCAGGATCGTGCACGACCTGACTCAAAATCGTGGACTCCGATCGTGCAGAGTGAATCGCTGCGGAGTGTCCTTGTTCGCGGGACCGTTCGTCAACGGCATCCGTCAACATCACGCCGCGACGGTCAATGGCGTACGAATGAGCAAACGCGTCGGGAACCGGTGCGGCCAGCAGTTCAGTAAAATCCGCGTGAGGATCCATCAGGTACAGGAAACCGCCAACCGTGCGAGCACCGTCGACGATCGGCGTGATCGCGGCAATCACCACGGGCTCAGGCTGCGACATCGGTCCCGATGGCATGGCGGGTTTGGATAAGCCGAAGGGGCGTGTCAAAGCGCTTTGTCGCGAAATGATCCTTTCCAGCGAATCGCTGGGAATCGATAAGTTTTCCGCAACTAACGAAGACAGGTCGCTGCACAAAACACGTCCTTCGATGTCGACCAGCGCCCAACCAAACACGGTGTCGCCGGACTTCTCGATGGCCACACTTTGATCAAATTCTATGCATTTCGGATCCGCCACGAGTTGCTCAGGCGAGACGGATTGAGTAATCGGGTGCGATGTCAAAATGTCGACGGCCAGCGAACGCCGCTGGGGACTTTGCATCGCTTGCGTCACAATCGCGGTTTGCTGGTCATACCAGTGGCCAAAGGCCGTTAGCTTGGCGTCTAAAATCGACCGCAACGATTGACGAGCCATCTCATGCATTGTGCTGCGGATGACATAGTTCAATGCGACAAGCGTCAATGCGGTCGCGAGCAACGCCATGATCCAAATTGGGATCCAGCGTCTTGATCTACGACCAACGGACCACTGAGTGATCAATCGCAATTTTGACGCTACGGCAGATGACAAGGGATCACGTTCCAGCAAGGAGAGAGTTCAACGCCACCGTATTGTAACGAATACATGTTTTTCGTTGAGGATGGGCAGCGTGAATAAGTGTCGCACCGCCGTCCGCCGCAAAAGAACTCGCCAAGACAAGTGGGCGAGGGAAACATGTGACCCAATGCAATCGGGGGAAATCGCTGTGACATTAGTGGGCCGTCACTCCCGTCGCACCTTTCATCTGCTTCCAAACATGATCGGCCGCCGAAATATCTGCCTTCGTCGCCATTTCACCGCCGTAAACGATTCGGTTATAGGAATCGACGACGCGGAGGGCCGACGTTGATAGTTGGGGTACCGTGCCCGCAATCCGCTTCAAGAATTCGCTGGGCGTTTCGTCGGGGCGACGACGCGACCCTTGTTCGCGTGTCCAAGCTTCAAACGCCTGGAAGGTGACGATCACGATTTGGCGTGGATCTTTTTCAGTTCCAATCGGATTACGAAACGACGAGAAAGACCTCAAGGGCGCTTCGATAACCTGTTTCGGTAAATCAAGTTCCTTGTCGTCGGTAGAGCTGAGTTGACGAGACCAAAGTCCATTGAACCACTCCAAAATCGCCTCGTGATTGCGATACACAAAGACGCCGACCACGCAGGCAAGCCCCAACGCAATCAGAAACTTCAATAGTGAACCGACCATCGACAGCATCTCAGACAGCGACGGAGTTGGGTTTGCCGGGGAGGGTTCGGGTGGCGGCGGAGGTTCATTGGCTGCCGTTTGCGAAGGAGGCGTGTCTGCCTGCTCCAACGAAGACTTCTCAGACTCCGATTTCTTTGACTCCGATTTCTCTGATTCCGATTGTGGTTGGTTTTCAGTGCTCTCGTTTTGGGACTTTTCCGCGTCGTCGCTGTTTGGCTTCTCTGGCTTTGATTTGTTGTCTGATTTGCTCTGTTCGCTTGTTTGTTTGCTTGCCTGCTCGTTTGAGGCGTCCTGCTTTTCCTGCTTCCCTTTTTCGCCTTGGGATTCGGACTTTTCGCCCTGCTTATTCTCGCTGCCCT
>CAXBHV010000826.1:0-4101 GCA_963974855.1 uncultured Rhodopirellula sp.
GCCTGGAAATATGCCGCTGCTACTGGGACAGATCGCCAAGGTACCGCTGATGCGACTTCCACCCGCAGGCAACACTACACCCTCGTTCGGCTACAAAGACACGTTTGAGTTCAAAGCAAACTTTGGCAACGACGACGTGCGAACAACCGAGGCGTCAGTGTTGTCGGTCATTACCCCGCGAAAAGCCAGCGGCGAGGGACTTGTCGCGTTTGATCGCGAGTTCGAGCAAGCCGGAGGCACCACCGCAGGTATCAAAATCCTGCTTTCGGGAAGCGGTTTTGGTGAATTTTCGACCGAGTTGGCGATGCCTTATCGCGGCAACAGCGATTTCAAATTCGAAGGGGCTCCCTACTTTAGTGCCCCCGGTCCGTTCTCCGTCCGCGTCGGCTACCACTACCTCGACGAATGGAGGCAAGAGTTTTTCGACAATGGATTCCTACCCACCGACGAAGCCTTGTCCCCCAGTGTGTTACCACGACTTGAATCGCAGCAGCAAATAGCGATGCAGCGGCAATTGGTCGGCCGAAAACCGGAACTCGATGCGGAAATGAAACAGCGAGCAGGCGTGTCCGCTCCGCCGCCGTATGATTCCCTGCTTCAGCAAACGCTCAGCAAAGTCCTCGCTCGCTTTGCTGAAAAAGAAAAATCAGATGATGCCGAAGAGGCCAAGCAGGCTCGCGAAGTCGCCTCGCCGCTAAAGAGTCTCTCTACTCGTTGGAATACCCTGCGTCATCTGGCAACCCTGATGCCAAGAACCTGGAGCGACGCCAGCGGCAGTTTTGGGGTCGAGGCCGTGCTGGTTAGTCACAGCGATGAGCGAGTCACGCTGCTGCGCAAGGACAACGGCCAAACGATCACGACATCGACTTCGCCACCACCTTCGGCAAACCCGCGGAGTAACCCCTCTCCAACCTGCCAAAAAGTTGTCCAACGCTTTTTTTCTTTCCCCTAAACGACGAAACGCCACTGCAACCTTCGGTGGCTGCAATGGCGTGTTCGCTTCGCTGTGAATCGTGATGTGATACTTTTCTGCTACAGACCGGTCGCTCGCTTAGGCGCTTTTGGTCGTCGGCATCTGGAACAACTTGCGTGATCCGCTGACCACGGTCTCGTCGATCGTGTAGACGCTGCCTGCCTCTTGGCCTGGCAAATCGTACATGATGTCCAACATCACCTCTTCGAGAATGCCTCGTAGCCCGCGAGCTCCGACACCTTTCTCCAGTGCTCGTTGAGCCACCATGTGAAGTGCTCCGTCAGTGAACTTCAGGTCGCAATTTTCCATTTGGAAAAGAGCTTGATACTGTTTCACCAAGGCGTTCTTGGGCTCTTTCATCACACGCACAAGACCGTCTTCGTCGAGCGGCTGCAAGTAGCTGACAACTGGCAATCGTCCGATCAACTCGGGAATCAAACCGAACTGCAAGATGTCTTCGGTTTGCACGTTGGCGAGCAAGTCCGAATCAGTCATCTCACTGCGATAATTTGCACCACCACCGAAACCAAGGGTACGATGTCCCATGCGTTTGCGGATGATGTCTTCGATCCCAACAAACGTTCCACCCACGATGAACAAGATGTTACTTGTGTCCAACTGGATGTACTGCTGCTCGGGATGCTTGCGTCCACCTTGCGGTGGGACGTTCGCCACGGTTCCTTCGAGCATTTTCAAGAGGCTCTGCTGAACCCCTTCGCCCGAAACGTCACGTGTGATCGAGACATTGGCACTGGTCTTACCGATCTTGTCCACTTCATCGATGTACAGAATCCCACGCTGTGCAGCTTCGACGTCGAAATCGGCGGCGTGCAACAGTTTCAGCAATAGGTTCTCAACATCTTCACCCACGTAACCAGCTTCGGTCAGCGTGGTAGCATCGCCGATGGCGAAGGGAACATTCAACATGCGGGCGAGCGAACGAGCAAGCAACGTTTTCCCGCTACCGGTCGGTCCGGCCAACAGAATGTTGCTCTTTTCGATCTCGACGTCCGAATTGCCTTCCCATTCGCTATTGAGGCGTTTGTAGTGATTGTGCACTGCGACCGCGAGAACGCGTTTCGCAGAGCCTTGACCAATCACGTATTGGTCGAGGTGTTCGACAATGTCTTTAGGTGCGGGGATGTCGCTAAACAGTGACTTGCTTGGCCCACGTCGACGTTGCTCTTGATCAAGAATCGACTGGCACAGCTCGATGCACTCGCCACAGATGTATACATCACCTGGGCCTTCGACGAGCGGTCCCACATCCCGGTAGCTCTTGCGACAAAAAGAACAGAATGCATTCTTCTTGTTGGTTGAACTTCCACGACGCGAAGTTGGGGTTTCTTTCGAGGTCATACACGGCTCCTGGTTGTGTTGTTGGTCTAATGTGGGCTGAAGTAACGACTAACGCGCATTTCATGAGCCTGTGCTCTGCGCTCGCCGTAGATCACACCCACGTGAGATCAACAACGCGTCAAACGGTTAGGGCCACGGGCTCGAATGCTTTTGGTGACGTCTTTGCCGACCAGAATGTTGCTCAACGTGATGCAGAGCAACGTGGCCGAAAAAAACAGACACCCTTAGGCCATCCGTTTCCTCGAAAGACTCGAGCCGATTGTGGTTTGATTCTAATTAAACGAAATATATAGTTTTCCGATTGAACGCCCGCATGGATATGGAAGGGTCATTCGTTCGAAAAGGTTGTCCCAAATTCAAGACTAAACTACCGAGTCAATTCGACAAGCTTCACCCTCAAGTGGTTGATGCTTCACGAATGCCCCCGTGGTAACGCCCCGATTCGAGATTGTTACAAAATCGACAACCTGATTCGGTTGCTTGACTTCGTAACGGGAAAGGAGTCTCGGTCGGATTGTTCAGATCACTCAGGCTTTCGTCCCTTTGCCGCCCGGAGGCGATGAAGGGCCGTTTTGCATTCGGTCTGCTAGTTGACGTTGGGTTGTCGCTTCTATAGTTCGGTATTCTTCCTCGCTAATCTCACCCCGGAGATGCATTTCTTTCATATTTGCTAGCGTCTCGCACACTGTCTCCCCGTCGTTGGCGTTGTAGTCCCGATAGCTTGACACAAGATAAAATCCGGCGGCAATCAGGATGCATAGGACCAGAACGGAAAGCCCAGCTTGTACGGTCGTGTTTAGAAAAAAATCAGGCATAACCGGTAGCTCCCTAGCCCTTTGTCTCGTTGGCAATTCGTGACTGAGTGTTTTGACGAGTTCAGTCAGAGGGATGCGGCCAGTGGCTTGGCTTGGGGACATCCGAATAATAGGAGTGTCCACCAAGGATGGTCCAGCATTTTTCGCAAGAAGCCCCCTGTTTTTCTAGTTTCACACAAAATCGGCCAATGTTCCACGGGCGAGGAGGGGGGAAAGTGTGGAAAGCTGGGAGCTGGGAGTGAGGAGAGAAAGAGAGAAGGGGGAGCAGGCTGTTTGATGGGATTGTGTGTTGCGGATCGGCGGGGGACACTTCTGGGCGTCATGCCCCAATCTGGACGGGAATGACGCAAATCCAGCCGTTTTCACGCTCGCAATCGGCGATTTGCGAGTCCACGACGGTGCCCGAACGCCAACTTCCCTCTAAAACACGCTATTTGAACATGGAACAGTCCTTTCTTGCCTATCTTCGCGGTCGCTGCCGCTCGCTACCTCAAGTCGCTGTGGGAATCGGCGACGATGCGGCTGTCATTCAGCCCCCGCAAGCCAACCTGATCGCCTGCACCGACCAAATCATTGATGGCGTCGACTTTGATTCGAGTGAACATGCGTATGCGGACGCCGGTTACAAGGCGATGGCGATTAATCTGAGCGATATCGCTGCGATGGGAGCGGTGCCGAAGTCGGCGTTGGTCACCCTGGCACTTCCCAAGCAAAATGCGACACGAATTGCCGGTGATGTGTACGAGGGAATCTTGCAAGCTGCGGCGGAATTCCAGGTCGCGATCGCGGGAGGCGACATTTCAACCTACAACGGACCGCTGAGCGTCAGTATCACGCTGCTCGGCGATGTCCCCGCCGGAGATCCGTGGCTTCGAAGCGGAGCAAAAGAGAACGACGCGGTGTTAGTGACTGGTTTTGTTGGCGGCAGCATCTTAGGTCGACACTTACACCCAA
>CAXBHV010000827.1:0-4100 GCA_963974855.1 uncultured Rhodopirellula sp.
GGCAGAGGGTGTATCGGCCTCCGGCCTGCAACGTCGGCCGGGTGTGGCTTAGAATGTGGGGGCGATATTCACGTCAGGCGACTCCACTTCTTCACTCCAGCAGTTTTTCCATGCCGCACTTCCGCCCGATTTCGGTTTGTCTTTTGTCACTTTTCGCCTTCGCAACGCAGGCGAGTTCATTGATGGGGCAGACTAGTGATGGGGGGACCGACGACGCGGCGATCCGGTTTGGGACGATCGACGCTACGGTGGCGGACGAGTGGGCTGCGTTGGTGTTGGGGGCGATCGATACCGAGTTTCCTAACAAGCTGTCGCTGGTCTACGTTGATGCGGACCAGATCAAGACCCCCAAGGAAAATTTCCCGGCGTTCTACGGTTGCTTCGATTGGCACAGCAGCGTGCATGGGCATTGGCTGCTGGCCCGATTGCTACGCACCCATCCCACGATGCAGACCGCCCCGAGAATCCGCACCGCGCTGGCGGCGCACTTGACGCGAGAAAACATCCAGCGTGAAACCGAGTTCTTCCGCCGCGATGAACACAAGACCTTTGAACGCATGTACGGATGGGCTTGGTATTTGCGTTTGGTGATCGAACTCGACCGCTGGGACGACACCGATGCACAAATTTGGCGTGAGAACTTGAGGCCGTTGGAAGCGTTGTTGGTCGAGCGGATCACGGCCTATTTGCCGTTGTTGACGTTTCCGATCCGCACCGGTCAACATACCGATACCGGATTTGCCCTCGGGCAGATTCTCGACTACGCCCGCGCGATGCAGCTTGCCCCGCTGGAACAGCTGGTGGTCGATCGCGCCGGTGCGTTCTACCGCAGCGACGTCGATTATCCGGTGCAGTACGAACCGTCGGGGCACGATTTCTTTTCGTCAGGATGGAACGAAGCGGATTTGATGCGTCGTGTGATGCCGACCGCGGCATTCGTTCGCTGGCTCGAAAAATTTGTACCCGACGTCGCCGTGCAACTCCGTGACGGAACGATCGCGCCGGTACACGTCAGCGATCTCACGGATGGCAAGTTGGTACATTTGGCGGGCCTGAACCTAAACCGCGCCTGGTGTCTGCGGGCCGTGGCAAACGCGTTGCCCGAAGATCATCGGCTGCGCCAGCTGCTGCTGGAGAGCGCCAAGAAACATCTGGCCGCGGGATTGGCCTACATCAACAGCGGGCACTACGAGGGTGACCATTGGTTAGCCACGTTTGGCCTGTATGCGCTCACCCAAGCAAGTGAAAGCACTCAAGCAAGCGAAAACCGTCATGAGTGACGCGGCGCAACCGACGCGGCGGCGATTTCGGCTGGTCAGCGGCCCCGGCCTGCTGGTCACCGCAGCGTTCATTGGCCCTGGGACCGTGGTCACGGCCAGTCGAGCAGGCACCGAGTTTGGTTGCACGCTGCTGTGGACGGTGCTGTTTGCGGTGATCGGCACGATTCTATTGCAATCGATGGCAGCACGATTGGGGATCCTCACCGGCAGCGGGCTGAGCGAAGCGATCCGCGCGGTACTGAAAAATTCGCCTTGGCTACGTCCTATGCTGGGGTTGGTGATCATCGCGATCGGGTTTGGCAACGCCGCCTATCAAACAGGAAATCTAACCGGTGCCGTGGTTGGCGTCGCTTCGCTGCTGGGTGGATCCACGCAAGCCTGGACTGCGGTGCTGGGGATCGTCACCACGTTGATCATCGCAATGGGCCGCGAGCGATTGCTGCAAGGCGTGCTCGTTTGCTTGGTCGTGCTGTTGAGCATCGCTTTTCTCTATACCGCAGCGGCCGGGTTGCCTTCGCTCGGGCGAGTGACCGCAGGATTATTCGTACCGCGTGTTACCTCCGAGAATCTGACATTGGTGTTGGCGATGATCGGCACCACGATTGTTCCCTACAACCTGTTTTTGCACGCCAGTCGCTCGGCGTCGACTTGGCACGGCGTTCCGGAACGCGATGCGATTCGTCACTCGCGATGGGATACCGCCGTTTCAATTTCGCTCGGCGGGTTGGTCACGGCCGCGATCCTACTGACGGCCAGTGGAGCGTTTTTCGATCAAGGAATCCGCTGGGACACTCCCGATCAGATTGCCGCCGGACTGCGACCGACGCTGGGCCCTTTCAGCGGACATGCTTTTGCGATCGGACTGTTCTGTGCGGGTTTGACCAGCGCGGTGACTGCGCCCTTGGCAACCGCCTATGCGGTCTGCGGTTGTCTGGGGTGGCCGGCTGATCCCAGCAGCAAAGCGTTTCGAGCGATCGCGATCTCCGTGATCGCCGCTGGCGTGACAGCGGCCATGATGATGCAGGGCAGCCCTGTGTTTACGATTGTCGTCGCGCAGGTCACCAACGGAATGCTGTTACCCATCGTCGCCGCGCTGATGTTGGTCGTGATTCAAAAACGCACCGCGGGCTCACCCTTGGCGATTTCGCCCGTGGGCGTTTACGCCGCCTGGACGGTGGTAGCGTTGGTGAGCATGCTCGGACTGTGGCGAGTACTGGCTGCCCTGCGGTTTTGATCCCGAGTAGTTTTTTTTCAGCGTAGCGGAAGTCGTCAAGACTTTCGATCCACGAGCCTCCGTTCGGTCACCATCCAACCGAAGCCGATCGCTGAACTGCCAACTCTTCAGGCTTTATACATTTTTTACGTCACGGAATTCGTCAACATCTTGTTGATTTAGTGAGCCGCTTTCGCGTGAGAGAGCGTCCGGCTTAGGATGCCTCTAATATCTCGCGTTCGTTCGTTTTTTCAGGCCGGAGGCCGATACAATTCATGCCGATGGTGTTATCAACCGGTTTGGAAAGCTGCAAAGCTAAACGCCGGAGGCCGACACAGTCGCAGCTGCGGTATCACCCTCTGGCCTGCAGTGAACGCCAACGACTTCAATTTGGCTGATTCCTTCGACGCAGACGTTTGTCCAATATCCGCTAGTTTTTATTCGCCAGTCGGGCCGTCGTCGCTACTTGAGGGTCGGCCAACAATGGCCGACCCACGGCAAATCGAAAATTGCTCTAGCTCGTTACCCCGGCACCGGGTGTCTTGGAATGTGCGCTTTGCGGGAAATCGAAGGTCAACACAAGGGGTTCTGATCCAGTGTTCTCAATTTCAACGCCACCGCTGGCAAGTGCAGCCTGCGTGATGAACCCGATTTCGGGATAGATCTCGCCGAGAATCATATCTTGGTGATATTGCACTTTGAGTTTTCCAACGCGGCCGCTTCCACCATTGGTGTGGAACAGCGCGGGGCTCTCCGGGCAAAAATGAGTCTTACCGCCAGGCTGCACAGTAAGCCGCAGAATCGAGCACTTCTGATCGCCGAGGAAATCACCGTAAACAATCCACTTAGCATCGACACCGTCACCTGCAAATTCTTCGGCCGTGATTGCCGGACGCCGATTCTTCTGGACGAAATCGGGATCCTGATTGGCTGCGAAGTCAAACTTCTCTACCAAGTATTCCCAGTCTTCGTGACGATCCTTCGGATAGTCCTCTTCCCTACATGCGTAAAACGCATCCGCTGCTCCGATCCGTCCGTCAAGCGTGAGATCCTCGGCCAAGAAGTGCTCATCCATCGTGACATGCAGCTCGTGCGTGCAAAGGTCCGTCGGCGAGTGCAGGACACCGTTTGGCATCACGAAACCATTGTCAAGTTGCATCATCACGTGCGGTGATAAATGCCGAACCCCGTTGTATTCATCCTGTCCGAAACGCTTCATACACGCAAGGAAATCATCCTTGGTCACGAACGGATACAGTCCCATCGCCGTGGTGTGGTAATGCGATGGACAAACTCCAGGATTGTCGAAAGAATTGATGTCGTACACTTCCCACTTTGACCAGTGAAGGTGATGCGGGATTGGATTCAGATTGTCAAACTTCTTTGAAACAATCGGCCAAGTCGGCGTTCCATAAAGTGATTTTGCAAACGCGGTCACCTTCTCACCCATGACAGCTTCAGGATTGGCGGCGATCAGATCCTGCAACGAGATGAACTGCCCGTTCGGAGTCAGGACGTGCGATTCACCTTCACGGAACGGTGCTTTATTTGTGCGAGTATCGATGACCCCCGTCACGATGGGCACGGTGCAGCACATCCACAGTTCA
>CAXBHV010000828.1:0-4100 GCA_963974855.1 uncultured Rhodopirellula sp.
TGCACCATGCGATGCGTGTTGAAGTACGAAGCATTCAGTGCGATCGCGTGTGACATGAGTCGCCTCCAGGCGTCGGGTTGTTGGTAGTACAGCGGCAGCACGGTCTTTTCCAGCTTCTCGTACAATGACTCTGCATCTCCTTCAGAGTGCTCAAGAGTACCAGAGTCATCGGGATCAAGTCCGCCGATCGCCCAACCAGTCACGTCCTCCACGCAACCTTCGATCCACCAACCATCCAGCACACTCAAACTTGGGACGCCGTTAAGGGCGGCTTTCATCCCGCTTGTTCCGGACGCTTCCAACGGTCTCTGCGGCGTGTTTAGCCAAACGTCGACCCCAGCGGTGATGATTCGAGCCAGTGCCCAATCGTAGTTTTCCAAATAGACGAGTTTGACTGCGGGGTGCAGGTGATTCTTCGCACGCACGATCTGTTGAATCAGTCGCTTCCCATCGACATCGTGTGGGTGTGCCTTGCCAGCGAAGACGATCTGGATTGGCCCATGCTTTTCAGCGATGCGTTGGAGTCGCCCTGGATCGCTGATCAATAGGTTCGCTCGCTTATAGGCTGTCGCGCGTCGAGCGAATCCAATCGTAAACGTCAGCGGATCGAACAAGTCATCTTGAGTCGCGTTGATCTCGTCGATCAACCGCAGCTTTGCGGCTCGGTGAGCCTGCCAGACTTCGTTGGGCGGTATCGCCAGCGCGCCGCGCAAACTGGCATTGTCCTCACGCCATCCTGGGAGAAAACGATCAAACAATTCGGAGAAGGAGGGGGACGCCCACGTCGCAACGTGAACGCCGTTGGTGATGTGGTCGATGGCGTAGTGATGGTTCGCGTCTTTGGGCACTAGCATGTGACGCGACACTTCCCCGTGCTTCTTTGCCACGCCATTGACGTAGTGACTCAGGTTCAGGGCCAAGTACGTCATGTTCAGCTCACCCGCACAGCAGAACACTTCGTGCATGTCGAATAGATCGGATCGGCCCAGCACTTGTTCGACGAGATCAAAACCAAAGCGATCATGACCGGCGGGCACGGGTGTGTGTGTTGTGAAGACACACTGCTTCCGAACGGCCTGCACATCTTCGGAATTGAACATCTCGCGACCGAGAGACTTCGCTCGCTCATCAAGTAACTCGAGCCCGAGAAGTGCGGCATGGCCCTCGTTCATGTGAAATTGAACGAGCGAATCAATGCGAAGCGATCGCAGAATACGAACCCCACCAATTCCCAGCACGACTTCCTGGCTCAAACGATGTCGACTATCGCCGCCGTAGAGTTGCTGCGTCAATGCTCGATCAGTGTCAGCGTTTTCATCCAAGTCGGTGTCCAAAAGCAAAACCGGAAGACGGTACCCTTCGCACCCGACCACGTCATACTGCCAAGCTCGGACATGGACCGTCCGTTCCTCGATTTTCACCTCTGCCCGCTGGGGCAGTTCCCGACAATGCTCTTCGATGTTCCAATCAACCGGTTGTTCGTGCTGCCAGCCTTCGGCGTCAATTGTCTGCGACAAGTAGCCTTGTCGATGCAGCAATGTAACCGCAATCATCGGCACGCTCATATCGGCTGCCCCCCGCAACGTGTCCCCAGCAAGAACACCCAGCCCGCCACTGTAAGTCGGCATCGCCGGATCGAGTGCAACCTCCATTGAGAAATAGGCGACGGTTGGCGCTGGTGCGTTTTTTTCGTTACTGATCATCGGTTTGGCCGGCCGCCATTGCATGAATTACTGATTGTTACGTTCAACGTCTTTCACGAGCAGTCGATTCTTTACTCGCTGAACCCCATCGACCGTCCGTGCTAGTTCTTGCGCCATCTGCTTGAAAAAGAAGCTTGGCACGCTGCCGTCGATGACCAGCACACCATCATCACATCGGCAAAAAATGTTTCGCAACGCGGCGTACCCGCTTCTCGCCCATTGGCTCTTCACGCCCGCGACAACACGACACCCGCAGGGTTGAATGACCGGAAGTACTGTTAGCTTGGGCGACGATCGCTCTTCAGCGCCGTCGAATGGCAGTCCTGCATCCGTGTCGTCGCATTTTTCCACGCCGACCGTTCGATCAACTTGTTCCCCCGAGCGACCCGTTGGGGATGAGCATCGCTGCTTTGTAGAAACAACACTCATGCGAACCTCCAGGCGATCGAGGGAAGCAAAATTTGCGAGTGACTCAGTAACGACAGCAGATCGCGAGAGTCAAGGCGTTATCGGAAGCGAAAATTCGCCAGAAGCGTCCAGGTTCTTTCTGGCGATTCGCCAACGTTCATCGCCGCTACTGGTCGTCGCTTTGGATCACTGCCGAGCTGCCGCAGCAACTACGTTTGATCGTGCAGCAGTACGCACGCTTTGCACAGCACATGTTTCCGGCCAACTCGGTCGATTCGATCGAATTGGCTTGCACCATGGCACCGGGTGCCGAATCGGATGCAGGTACACTCAACGCGGCGGTGCCAAAGAGTCCAAGAGCCAAAACACCGACTGCTACTGATTTCAACAACATGACTTCCACCTCTAGTCGTCAGGGATTGGGAACCAAGACGTCTTGGCGGAACGTTTCCGCCATCATCCGTCTTTCGCAAATTTGGATGCTCCCTCAGGCGGAGTTCTTCACGGAATTCCGACAAATTCTCGGATCATTCGTTTCGCTCAAAAACTCGTCGTGCATGAAGGTTTCAACCGCAAAAACCATCCAAACAGATGGGCCAAGCAATTGGACACTTCAATCGAATCCTTCGCGGAGCAGTCACGTGGATTGCCAACAAACGAACAATCTGTTGTCCCACTACTTCGATGGAGAACTGCCGGCTGATCAGCGAATCGAAGTCGAAAGTCACATAAAAGACTGCGCCGATTGCTTGCAGTGCCTCGCATTCTTTGCGGAGCTTTCGGAGGCCATTCGAAAGCTATCGGCACCCGAGATTCCGCGCGAGATGCTGTGGCAACGAATTACGGCGGAATTGGATGGAGCGTCTGAGAATCCTACCCACCCCACGCTGTCGAACGGTCGCCCTGACCTGAAGCACCGATTTCGATGGGGCCTCCTTGCAACCGTGGCACTGGTGTTGATTGCGTTTGGACTGTCTTGGATGGTACTCACTCCAGAGGGGCATCATGAGCCGCTTCAATCGTACGCGGACCTTCTTGGAACAAGCCCCGAGATTGCCCAGGAACACTTAGCTGAACAGTATTCCGGTCGGATCGTTTCGCCAGACGAAGCGGTGCAATTGGTGGGCTATCGGCCGCGTAACGTTGAACCGCCGCCCGCTGAGTTCACTTGTGACAAGGTAGTCGTTCTAGACATGCCCGGCTGCAAGTGCGTGCAAGCCGTTTGGCAGCGTTCGGATGGTTCACATCTCGCGATATTCGAGCGCAAATCGCAGACGGATGAGTGGTTTGCTGACCAGCCGAGCATTCATATTGAATGCGAGGGCACAAGGTGTCGAGTCACTCAGGTTGGGAGTCAACTCGCCGCCTCATGGCAGGTAGGCTCCCGCGTGATGACCGTGATTGGCGTAAGGAATACCAATGAACTGGCAAAGCTCGTCGCAGCACTTTCATGAATGCACGTAGGCCGCTGGAACTGGTAATGGTTGCGTGCTGAACAATCATGCGTAACCAAGCTTCTTTAGGCTGTCACGCAAGTCGTCTTCCGTCGTTTGATTCGGATCGTGTAGCACATACACGCGTTTGGCCTTTACGTCCGGCAATACTTTCTGGACACCTTCAAGTACCATCAGGCCCTGAGTGATCTTTTGCGAACAGCCTTCACAGACCATTCCGGGGGCGTTGAGTTCTGTTTCGACGACAGCGACATTCTCTACGTCGTACTCCTGGCCCAGATCCACGCGTGTCAACGACAACGTATTGGCCAAGATGGCGAAGATCGAAAGGATCATCACGCCGATAGCAATTGCCGGCGTGATCATTCCGGCTACCGCCAACCCCATGCCAACGAAGTTGAATAGAATCGCGACGGCGATATTCTGCGTCATTTTGCGATGTGACGCACGGCCCAGCAGGACAGCAGACAGCACTTTGCCGATCTGATCACTGACAAGCACCACTCCAGCTGACTCCATCGCAACATCGGTCCCC
>CAXBHV010000829.1:0-4095 GCA_963974855.1 uncultured Rhodopirellula sp.
GAAGCGTGACAGAAAGCGTGTTGCGAAACTCCAACCGCGACATACTTGCGATCCCGCCGCGGCAGAACGACGCGATTTCCTGATATAGGAAACTCAACTGTTATTCGCCGCTGTAGCGGAATTCGTCAAGAGATTCGAACTACATACCGAATTGTCGAAAGGCTTGACAACTTCTGCTGTTGGCTTTTAACGAGCAGATGAGCGAATCAGACCGTTCATGCGCATGACATCGCTTTCGATACTGGCCAATATTTCCTCGGCTCGCGCGTTCGCGTTGCCGATTTTTTTGGCGACAATCTCACTGCTGCGCTCGGAATTCTCAGCAACATTCACGTGCGCGTGACTGTAAGGTCGGTAGCGATAGAATCGGCCCTGGGGCGTTACAAAGCTGCTGTAAGGCAGCATTACCGTTTCCCACTGGATGGGTGGTAGAGTTTCCGACTCGACTCGAGATTGAGCTGCCTGCCCAGCTTCCTGAAATGTCGTAACGATCTCAATCATACTGCGTGCGATCTTTCGCCCAAGCTTCACCGCATCTGGATGGACGTTTTTCGTGGACATCCTAGCGATTGTTTTAGCGCTTCGATCTGTCCATAAAACCTGTTCTCTTAGATTGTTTCCTTTTCCTCCGGAAGCAACTCCGTCAACCAAACGTGTCACACGTTCCACGTACTTAGTCGTCGCTCTTGCCATCGTGATTTCAGGGTCGACGGAAGTCGCAACCTTGGGTTCAGGAGCGGCAGTTTCCAATTGAGGCGGATCGACGTTCAGGAGACTCAAGACACGGCGAAGCCCATGAATGCTCAGTTCGCCATTTAGCGCAAAACCATCGGCGTGCTTGCTCGATTGCCAGTGACGGAATTCGGGAAGCATCGCACCAGCACCGGACAGCAGCTCAATCATAAATGGCTTCGCGATTTCAGTAAGTGCTTTCGGCTCTTCGCTGAAAACCATTTCCACCCGACCGTGAATTGTGTCGGTGATGTGAATCGATAGCACAAATCCTTCAATCAATGCCATTTCCTTAGCGCACTGATCGGCTGAAACGCCCGCTTGTTGGAGTACTTCCGAAAGATTGGCCATTGCACGAATCTCTTGATCAGAAACTGCGTCGCCCAGGTATACGGCGATCGCAATCTGCGAATTGCCGACTCCGACATCGTTGATAGTTCGGGCAAGCAGCTCTGGTATCGGGGCATCAATATTGTCTTGCGCTAGGCGAATCTGTTTCGCTGCCCATTGACGCGAGGCATTCCGAATCAGCGCGATGCGATCCCCGTCTAACTGTACAACGTAGTTGTCGTGGATCGTGTGAATCGCCCTAAATTCGCCAAACACATCGAGATTACCTTCGACTTGATCGCGAATCTCTTGGAACGGAATCGGAACCGCGGTCGACATCACCGCGAATTCATGAGTTGGGTCTAAGAAGTCGGTGTCTAGCTCGGTAGCCAACAGAAATCGACTTGCTATCGGTGGCAGCATTGTCGGGTTACGATCAAAGCTGTCAGCGTGTGATTCACGCCAGTTATTGCGAATTGCAAAATCACTTTTGAACATCGACTCTGCGTCAATTGCGAGCACAGCGTTCGTTGATGACGGAAGTTGTTTGCTAAGTGCGGCCCAGTCAAGAGGGTCGGCGGACGCCACCGATGGAACGACAATTGCAAGTAAAGCAGAGAGAAGGAACGTCCGGAAAAGGAACGCAGGAAAAATACAAAACAGATTGTGCTTGTGTGAAAGCAATGGTGTCAGGGAGAGCTTGAACTGTATCGCCATGATTTTGTTCCCATAGGAAGAGGAGAGTGCAATAGATACCGATCATAGCTTGCAAACCTCGTGCCCCGTTCGAGAAGTCCGATAATCAAAATTTAAAGTGATAAGAAAGATGATTGAAGCAGCAGTGTTTGACATGGATGGGTTGATGATTGACTCGCAGCCCTATTGGCAAGAAGCTCAACTGGAGGTGTTTTCGCAGCTCGGCGTTGCAATCACCCGCCAGGATACGATCGACACGACAGGTATGCGCGTCGATGAGATTGTCCAAAGGTGCTACGAAAAGTCTCCATGGGATTCGGTCAGCCGCGAAGACATCTGCAACCGAATCGTCGACTGCGTGATTGAACTTGTTCGAACGCACAAGCCCGTGATGCCCGGGTTGAACCACGCGGTAAACGTTTGCCAACAGTCTGGATTGAAGCTCGCACTCGCTTCGTCGTCACCGATGACGTTGATCCAGGGGACAATCGACGCGCTCGATCTGCAAGACGTTTTCCAAGTGATCGGATCGGGTGCCGATTTGCGGTACTCCAAGCCTCATCCCGAAGTCTACCTGAACGTCTGTGACGCGCTGGGTGTCCAGCCTCAGCGGTGCCTCGCGTTGGAGGACTCGTTCATTGGGCTGCTGGCCGCCAAGGCGGCGCAGATGAAAACGATTGTCATTCCTGAAGCGTCGGCCGCAACTCAAAAGCGATTGGTCATTGCCGATCGACAGCTTACCTCATTGCAGGAATTAACTGCCGACCTGCTGAGTTCTCTCTAGACGTATTCAACTAAAGTTCCTGGGGCAAAGTGTATTTTCCAGTAGCGAAGCAAGCCACCGCAAATTTGGGCAGAGCAGCAGCATGGATCAAGCAGAATCGCTTCAAGAAACTCTCAGTAGTATTCACGCTTCGGCCATTACGAACGACTCAGGGAAGGTTGCGAACTACATTCCGCAGTTAAGCGGTGTAGATCCAAACAAGTTCGGCATGCATTTGGTGACGATTGAAGGCGATGAATATGGTGTTGGTGACAACGACGAACGATTTTCGATCCAGAGCATCACGAAAGTGTTGTTGCTGGCGCGAGCCAAACTCGAAATCGGTTCGGAGCTACAAGAACGAGTCGGCGTTGAGCCATCGGGCGATCCGTTCAATTCGCTGGTCCAACTGGAATACGAACGGGGGATACCGCGCAATCCGATGATCAATGCCGGAGCGATCGTCGTCTGTGACGTTTTGGTTGAGTTGCTTGACGACCCCAAGAACGACTTTCTCAGCTTCGTCCGCAAGCTCGCGGGTTGCCAGGCAATTGAATTTGATTCATCCGTCGCGGTGTCCGAGTCGCTGTGTGGATATCTTAATCGGTCGATTATTAATCTGATGAAGAGTTTCGGCAACATTCGCTGCGATATCAACGAGGTACTTGACCTGTATTTTCACGCCTGTTCGATTGCGATGTCGTGCCGTGAATTGGCACGCACCTTTTCGATATTCGCCAACGCTGGATCACTGGTTGAAACGGGCGAGAGAATCCTGAGCCTCAGACGCACGAAACGAATCAACGCCTTGATGCAAACTTGCGGACTGTATGACGAAGCGGGCGAGTTCGCGTTCCGCGTCGGACTGCCAGCTAAAAGTGGCGTCGGTGGAGGCATCGCTGCTGTTCACCCCGGTCACTACGCCGTGGCCGTTTGGAGCCCGCGTCTGAACAGCAAAGGCAATTCGGTCGCTGGATTTCACGCCCTGGAACTGCTCACAGATCAAACGGGGCTGTCGATTTTTTGAATTCGCTCATCCGCAAGCAAGATGTACGAAGTTTTTACCTCGGTGTCGGAGCCATCCTTAGACGCGATGCGTGGGCGATCAACTTGTTCTGATCGGATCAACAAAACTAGGCAACCGTTTGCTGCACGTTAACTTGGAGTTGATGATCACGGCGGATGAGCCAAAGCTAAACCGCCGTGATGTTAGAACAAGATCTTGCGAATTCGGAAAGGAAGGACCCCAGCGAAGATCGACCGCTGCTAACGTCCATCGCTAGTTAGCAGTTTGCGTCTCGGGACGATCTGATGAAGTCTCGATTTTGCTCGCGAAACGTCGGAGCACCGAATAAAACACCGGCGTCAGAAACAGCCCACAGATCGTCACTCCAAGCATACCACTGAAAACAGCCGTGCCGAGCGCACGTCGCATTTCGCTTCCCGCTCCCGTCGCAATCACCAGTGGGATCACGCCCAAGATGAAAGCGATCGAAGTCATCAGGATTGGTCGCACTCGCAGTCTCGCAGCTGAAACGGCGGCATCGAATCGTGTCTTGCCGCTATCTTCCTCT
>CAXBHV010000830.1:0-4094 GCA_963974855.1 uncultured Rhodopirellula sp.
CCTCGAGTGATGGAGGCCGCGATAGTCCAGCGAGGAACAACGTTTCAATCATCTCGGACGGAGATGTGCCGTCTGCGATTAGTTTCGCGATCCGATTGTTCGCTTGTTGAAGTTTCGGGTTCAGCGTTTCACCGTTGGATAGATGCAGAACTTGAACCATGCTCTGTTCGGAACTGCGTTCGCATTCGCAAGTGATCTCGCGTGGATTGCGACCAAATGTGTCGAGGAAATACGACGCGACTGCAGAGTCATAGAGCTCAATCGCCCTGGTCCCCGCGGGATAAAAGTCGGTCTTTTGCTTGTCCGCCCCAGGAAAAGCGACTTGGTCAAATTTGGATGAAGTTTCCAAGGTTTGATCAATCGCGTCCAGCATCACTTCGGCCATCAGGCGACGGGGGTAATAGCGACTCAGATACTTTTGTTCGAGTTCATTTTCAGCCAAAGGGACGCTGCTGCGTTGATAGGTTTCACTTTGCAAAATCACCCGCATGAACTTCTTCAAATCAAATTTGGCGTCCACCACGTATTGGGCCGTCGCGGCTAATAGTGGTTCGTTGCTGGCGGGATTGCTCAATCGCAGATCATCCACTTGTTCGACCAACCCGCGACCGAAAAAGTTTGCCCACACGCGGTTGGTGATCGAGCGAGCGAAGTAGGGATTCGACGGATCGGTCAACCAATCGGCGAGCACGGCACGGCGATCCGATGGGTCGTCAAAATCAAGCGGCGGAGCATCCAGCGGAGCGGGAGGTTGAGGTTTACCGCGATTAGGCTGGATCAGATCCCCGGACGTCGCAACGTACAGCGTGCGGATACCGTCCCCATTGCGACTGTCACCGCCCCAGCCCTTGGCACGCACACGAGCGAACAGATTCGCCATGCCGTAGTACTGGTCGTTACTCCATTTTTCCAGCGGATGGTTATGACACTTCGCACACCCGATCGACAAACCCAAAAATGCTTGACAAGCGTTTTCCGTCATCTCTTCGGGCGTTTGATGCAACGCGTAAAAGTTTGTCGCACCGTTTTCGTTGCTCAAACCCGATGCGGTCAGTATCTCGCGTACGATCTGATCCCACGGCTTGTTTTGTTGAACTTGTTTACGGATCCACTGGTAATAGGTCTTCACCGCGGCCGGACGCAACCGCGTTCCGTTGACGAGCAGAATGTCGCACCAGCGATAGGTCCAATAGTCAACATAGTCGTCGCTGGAAAGTAAACGTTCGATCAAGCGATCACGACGATCGACGGCAGAGTCCGCTAGATAGATTTGCCGTTCGTTTAGACTCGGCAAACGTCCAATCGTGTCGAGAGTGACGCGACGAAGAAACGTCTCGTCATCACATCGAGGTGAAGGCCGAAGGTTCAACGTTTTCAGCTGGGCAAGGCTCAGTTCGTCAATGAAATTGCGACGTGGTGCGGCGGTATAGACTTCGCTAGCGATTTCATGCGGATAGGGAACGGTCATCCTCGCCAGTGCGACTTTGCTGCCGAACCAAACCAACACGGCTCCTTCACCACTGCCGACGACATCGACGATGCCGTCTTGGTCGACCATGACGATCGCTTCATCGGTCGCCGAGAAGACCGCCCAATGAGTCACGTCGACCACACGCCCGTCGTTGTAATGTGCATTGACGAGCACCCGCGTTCGATCACCGGGACGAAGCATACTCGCAGCGGGTGTCACCGTGATCCGTTCGAGCAGTACATCGTCGTCGCTGGGCCCGCGAGCCCCCGCAGCGACCCAAGTCGACAGCACTCGATAATCACGTGAATCGGTATCGAGCCTTAGTCCCCCTTTGTGAGGCAACGCTCCACTTGGTTTGGCGACCAACAAACTGCGCCCCGGATCGGACAACTCAACACGTCGCCCCTTGGCTTCTCGCGTGATGCTGACGAAGTCGGATTGGCTGTCGTAACCGTGAAGCGACAGTCGGAATCCGCCCTTACCAGCCAACGCGCCGTGGCAAGCACCGGTGTTGCAGCCCAGACGCGATAGGACCGATTGCACGTCGTTGCGAAAACTCCATTGGTGAGGTTCATCGAACCCGTTAACGGTGACTTCGGTTGTCGAAACCGCATCGCCAACGCGTGCGGTGATCGTTGTCGTTCCGTTACCTGCAGCGATCGCCACGCTGTCGTCGATCGTCACGACATCAGGATCGCTGGATGTCCACTGCACATTGTCCTCGATGATCGCTGCTGGCACGTTTTCAACATTTGACACATGGACGACCATCAATTGTTGGCGTCCTTCGCGTCCAGAGAGCGAGAACGATTTCGGCAGCACCGCGATGTCATTGGCCGCGACCGCACTCTGCGAGATCACGGCAGCGAGCAACAAGAGGTGCAAGCGATTCGGGATGATCATGGTTGCGATAGGTCTTTTCGTGAATTTGGTTGATTTCGCGTCGGGCAGTAAACGCTTGGAATAAATTCGTGTCGTGGATCGCTCGGGAGGTTCCATTTATTACTTTCGTAGCTACGCTCGCCAGAGCGTGGATTTCCGCCGTCTGGCGACGGCAGCTACGTCGAAATCCGACAGCCATTTTCCGCTCGAGCCCGCGATCCATCGTTCCGATCGCGGAGCGATCAGCAACTATCCGTCAGCGATTGTTTCGATGTTTCTATGCAAACAGTTCTTTGATTTCGCGGACGCCAAAATCGACCAGCGGGAATGGGCGTCCGGCAGGCCCCGGTAGCTCTGCATGCAGTTCGAGTCCCAAGCTTTTGAAGATCGTTGCAATGATTTCGCCTGGATTCGCCGGACGATCCGCCGGCACCGCTCCCATCGGGTCACTCGCCCCGATCGCACGGCCTCCCTTTACGCCACCGCCCGCGAACGTGCACGAGAAACACTGGGGCCAATGATCACGTCCGCCTGCGGGATTCACTTTGGGTGTCCGACCGAACTCAGCCAACCCGCATACCATCGTGTCCTCGAGCATTCCACGCTCTGCCAAATCAGCGATCAATGCCGAGTAGGCTTGGTCATACATCGGGGCGACGATGTTCTTCATCCCCTCGATCGTCGTAAACGGCTTGCTGCCGTGGATGTCCCAAGTGACTTCGTTGAATACGGTTAAGAAGGTGTTGATCGTCACGAAACGAACTCCGGCTTCGATCAACCTGCGCGACAGCAAGCAGCATTGTCCAAAGCGATTCATTCCATAGCGTTCGCGGACGGCCGTCGTTTCTTGAGTCAAATCAAATGCCTCGCGAGCTTGCGGGCTGCTCATCAGCCGATAAGCCGACTCAAAGTTCTTGTCCATCATCTTGGCCGACTCGGACGCTTCGAGCTGCTTCATCCGTCCCTCGATGGCATCTCGCATTCTGCGGCGTCGGTCAATTCGCACATCGCCCAGAGTCGAAGGGGGCAACAAATCGGGAACTTTAAAATTCGCTTGACTGGGGTCGGCCATCAGTGCGAACGGATCAAACGACTTCCCCAGAAATCCACCGGCTTGTCCGTTGGGCAAATTGCCGCCACCACGCCCCATCGTTTCGGGCAGCACGACGTGTGCGGGCAAATCAGTACGGCGGCCTTGCATGTATTGGACCACTGCCCCAGCGTGCGGATAGTTCACACCGCCGCTGAATTGACGCCCGGTTTGCATCATCTGCCAACCTGCGTCGTGCACCGCGGCCGAAGTGTGGTAACACGACCGCACGATCGAGAACTTGTCCGCGACCTCCGCGTGCATGGGCAGAATCTCAGAAAGTTGAAAGTCACCCCTGGTGGAAATCGGTTTGAACGGGCCTCGCACTTCGGCGGGGGCCTCCGGTTTCATGTCGAAGGTGTCAAGTTGGCTAGGAGCACCAAGATTGAAAATCATGATGCAGCTGCGTTTGTCTTTGCTGGGATCGACTGCCCCCATTTCTTCGGCAGCCAATAGTTGGGGCAAACCTAATCCGATCGCCCCAAGCGTGCCGACTTGCAGAAAATCGCGACGCGAAGTGCCGTCACAGGTATGAGCGATACCACGCGAGGTTAGGTTTAACATGAGGCCGGGATGTGGGGAGGGGATGTCGGGGTAGGGAATGCTCGTTGCCGCACCGCCCTAAAATCCCTGATTAGGTCCACGATGTGT
>CAXBHV010000831.1:0-4091 GCA_963974855.1 uncultured Rhodopirellula sp.
TCAAAAATCCACGACGCGATGGAGTCTGCGTCGGCAGGCTGGATTGCGTTTGCGTTTTTGGGGGGCGAGTTGGCATATCAGTGGATAAACCCTTGGCAGATAGGGAGCGGCAGGTACTTCATCGGTGTCATCTAGAATACCCAGCAGCGAGATTTCCAGCAAACATAACACCGAGAACAATAAATTCTAGCTATTTCACCAATTCGATGACGACTTTGTGCACGGTGCCTTCGAGCGGAAAAGGAACCGCGTACGGACCCACTGCTCCATTTTCGTCCTGACCCACCTGCAATCCGTCGAGCGGTTGTTCGCCCAGCAATCCATCGATTGCGGACTCCGCGACCTGTTCCTCGCCGATTTTTAGCCGCACAGCTCCTGGTTTATCGACGATGGCGGTCACTTGCTGTTTGCCGCTGACATTGCCAGTCGAAGTCGTCACGGTTCGCTTGCCATTTTTTGTCCATCCAAAACAGAGCTTGCCGTTTTGCAGATACAGCGACCAACCTTGTGAAGACCCTCCCTGCGACACAATCACGCCATCGCCGTGGACATCAATGTCGGCCACAATCACAAACGCTTTATTTTTCAGGTAGGGAGCCTCGGTCCGATCGAGCTTGTCACCCATGTTCAGTTTGAAACGCGTTTGTTTCGTATTCATCGTCGCCCTCTCATGACCGTTATCATTCCGTGGGTTCAGAGGCAAAACGTTGGCACGTTCGGCGTAGGCTTGCCACATCGCCGCAAGTTTTTCAACGGTTTCCGGCATCTCGGCGCTCAGGTCATGCTGTTCACTGCGGTCGTTGGCGATGTTGTAGAGTTCCCATTCTCCCTTGACGCCCATCGCCACCAATTTGTAGTCGCCGACTCGAACGGCACGGTTCCCTTCGTGTTCCCAGTAAATCGCCTCGCGGTCAAATTTTTCGCGGGTGCTCGCATCCTTGGCGAATAGCGGAATTAAGCTTTTGCCCTCCATCGGCTTGATTGCTTTGCCATCATGATAGGTGGTGGGATAATTCGCCCCAGAAACATCCACAGCGGTTGCCATCAGATCGACAAGATGCCCCGGAGTGGTTTCCAGTTCACCGTGTCGCAGGATTTTTGCAGGCCAATGAGCGATCAGCGGCGTTGAAATACCACCCTCGTGAGTCCAGTGTTTGTATTCACGAAACGGAGTATTCGAGACCGTGGCCCAGCCGCGACCATAACCGATCGCCGTATCCGCGGGTCCCGCCATCGAGCCCTTGCCAGTTCGCATCACAAAACCGTCTCGCGATTGCTTTGGCGTCATGTCAGGTTGTAGATAGTCCGCAGGCAAAGCCGCCAACGTCGGCTTGTCGGCTCGCTCGCCACCCACACCGCCACGACCATATCCTTCGGCGCAGCCTCCATTGTCTTGCAGGAAACAAATCAGCGTGTTTTCGAATTGCCCGGTGTCTTTGAGCGATTGGACGATGCGTCCAATGCCTTGGTCCATCGAATCGATCATTGCCGCATAGACTTCCATGTTCCGCTTGTCCCATTCCCAGAACTTGGATTCCTTCCAAGCGTCAGGGATCGGCCAATTGACAGTACTGTCTGCGTCGATCAAGCCGAGATCGATCATCCGCTTGTAACGTGCATCACGGATTGCATCGTAGCCGGCATCATACGCACCTTCGTACTTAGCAATATCTTTGTCCAACGCGTGCATCGGCCAGTGTGCGGCGGTAAAGGCAACGTACATAAAGAAAGGTTGATCACCGGTTTGAAAATGGTGATCATGAACGAACCGTACTGCATGATCGGCGATTGCGTCGGTATAGTAAAAAGTTTCGCCAGGCCAATCTTCTTTGCCGTATTCAGGGTCGTCAAACGGCGAGATGAATTCGTTGTCACGCGTCAGGGTGTTGGGGTCAAAGAAGCTGCCAGCGCCGTGGATGGTACCGTAGAAACGATCAAAGCCTCGCTGGATCGGCCAGTTTGCTTTATCGGCGTCCGACTTGGGATTGATTGCTTTGGTGACGTGCCACTTACCCGACATGTAAGAACGATAGCCCGCGTTCTTAAGGGCTTCGGGAATGGTCACGCAGTGTCGGTTCAGTTCACCGCGGTAACCCTCGTAGCCACGGTCATCCATCATATGGCCGACACCGGCTTGATGAGGATATAGACCGCTCATCAAACTCGCACGCGTCGGACAGCAACGCGCGGTGTTATAGAACTGTGTAAAACGAACTCCTTTATCCGCCAACGAGTCTAGGTTGGGGGTTTTGATTTCGCTGCCGTAACATCCGAGGTCCGAGAACCCCATGTCATCCGACAGGATGTAAATGATATTGGGTCGGTCGCCCGAGTCCGCCATTAGCGTTTTGGCGTTAGCGAGGATTGCCAGGGCAAGGAAAGCAAAAACGCAATGACGCAATGAGTTCCAAAGCATGATGAGATTGTTTTCTGGGGAGGAAGGGCCGGTTTTCAATGCAACTGCAACGCTGAATGCTTTGCAAGTATACACAAAGAAGAATGGACAAACCGGGGAGATGTCGATCACATCCCCTTGCCCAAACAAAGGAGACCGCTGACAGGCACCGCTGGTAGAAAAGAGAAATCAGCGTCCGAAATCTGCGAAGACTTATCCACCCGAGGATCCGACATTCAACCGCATCACAAGTTTCGACGACGGTGGAGTCACAATTCGCCCGCCTGCTGGCAGATAAAGATCTGACTCGAGACTATTCGCCAGTGGCGAAGCGGCGATTAAATAATTCCGGATCAAACGGATTGCCAATATCCGGCAACCGTGCAGGGCGAGTCGAAGTGATCGGCTTGCTGGCTGGAACGTCAGGGGCCTGCGACTCTGTGATCGCTGGTCTGGGAAGAGCTTCATCGGGTGCGTAGAACTGGCCCAGCGGAGGCACCTGAGTAGGTACCGATTTCGCCGGAATCACGTTTGCATGCACCGACTCAACCCATTTCTGAATGGTTTCTGCGGCAGTTTGACGACGAAGATCTGGTCCAGCGGATTCGCTGCCATGCGGCGTTTGTGCTTTGATCAGCATCTCACTTGTCAGTGGAGATTGCATATCGAGGAACTGAAACGCCGCTTTTAAATTGTCATGAGTCATTCGTGCCGACGGCCGCGAACCTATCGACGGTGTCATCAGCTGCCACTTTCGATCAGTATCGTGAGAATGACATTGGGCACAGCGGTTGATCATTAACGGTTGCACAAAACGTGCAAAATCACGCACACGTTCGGACGACTCTAGCGCCGCGGGGATCCACTCTTTGGACGGGTCACTCGGAACATCGTCAACAACCGGTTCAGCAGGTTCGACATCCACCGCATCCGCTGCTAAAGCAGTGCTTCGCAATCGCTGCTCAATTCGCTTGGCTTCTGGATGATCAGGTGCGATCGCATAAATATCGACAAGCTCTTTGGCCGCCAGGTCGTACAGGTCATAACGCAAGCACCAACGGGCATCTTCCAGACGTGCCGCAAGCGATCCCATGCCACGACGGTCGATTCGGTACTGATACAGATCACGTATCGAATTACCCCAACAGGCGACGTCTTTGCGGGAAAGCTGGACTTCGGACACGCCGTCACGGCTGACCATGATCCATTGCCCGAGCTGGGTCGCAGTGCCCCACAATACGTTGCCGTTGCTCAACAGCACGCAAGGTTGCGGCTGGTGAGCGACGGAGGATGCCGGATTATTGTTTTCAGTATTTGTATTGGTTTCAGGGTGCTTTGCGTCTGCAGCCCCCAATCCGCTTTGCGTCTGCGGCTCCGGCCGCTCGCCGTGGACAACTGGCTCAATTCGATTGGCCACGGGGACGCTTTCCGCTTGGAAATTGGTCCGCGCATTGACGATCCGCAACACCGGCGATGGCATCGCCATCGGCCCAGGAGGTTCATCACTGCTAGCAAATCGATTGCCGCCCATCAGGGTCAACAAACAAGCCGCGATGGTGAGTCGTTTCGGAAAAAGGGTCCACATGACAGTTGAATTACCAATTTGGTCAATTCCAAGTCAATCGGAGTCCTAGGATTCTTCAACAACAATGCGGCGAACTATGCGACGTCTTTTTGTTGTCGCTGAATCCATGTC
>CAXBHV010000832.1:0-4089 GCA_963974855.1 uncultured Rhodopirellula sp.
GAAGCAGCGCGGCATGCTGGAGGAGACGCTGGTGGTTTGGGGCGGCGAGTTTGGCCGCACGCCGATGTCCGAGAAAGGTAACGGTCGTGATCACAACCCCAGCGGGTTCACGATGTGGATGGCCGGCGGCGGAGTCAAAGGAGGCCAAACGATTGGCGAAACAGATGATCTTGGGCTGCATGCGACGGTGGACCGATTGCATGTTCACGACCTGCACGCTTCGATCCTGCATTTGCTCGGACTTGGCAACCGACAACTGACCTACATTCACAAAGGCCGCCCCGAAAGCCCCACGGTCAACGAAGGCGAATTCTTCCGCCGGCTTGTCACCGGTTAGTGACCGGCTAGTTCGGTGGCGAGCTTGATGACGAGTTGTTGGCCCGTTCAACTAACGCTGTGACGCATTTTTTCGCCAGAAGGTGGTGATTCGCATTTACTCTGGCAACCATCCACGCTCTGGCGAGCGTAGCTACAAAGCGTAATTGCCGTAATTTGCCGCCTATAAATGCTTCACAGCGTTGCTGTTCAACGCCGAATTCACCGGGGACAGCGATCCTTATTCGGGTGATGAAGGTTGGGGAAACGAAGAATCGTGAGACGGACGCTCGGATCGCTCTTGAGTACGAAATCGTCGATCGCCGTCCAACTGCACCTCAAGGTTGATCAATTGATCGGTTCGCACATTCTGCACCAACAACGTGACATGCCCTCGGCGGCTCGCTTGACGATTCAGTTCCGCACCAAGCGGATACAGACGATCTTGAATCCAGCCCACCTGGAATTTACTCACCGCCACGATGCGATCGCCGCGTTCGAGCCCCATGCGGTGCGCCGCAGTGTTAAGAATGGTTCGGGTGACGACAACACCGGTGTCCGTGTTACGAGCGTAAACACCAAGTTTCCAGTGATCCGATTGCGGCGGGACAACATGTGGCTGAACCCTCGTGTTCGCACGCGACTGGTTCGATTGTGGCATTCCTTCTTCGCTGCCCTGCTGGGCATCGTCGGCTTCGTTTGAAACCTGCGATCGTGGAATGCCACCTTCGCGCTGAACCGCAACGTCACGACCGCGGTCGCGATCCGGTGTGCCAAATTGTTGTGCTGTAACCTGCGATCCCCACAACGTCAAAGCGAGACACGCGAGTAGTGGAAGCGAGCAATATCGTACAAGAATTTTGCTAGTACTTTTACTCAAGCTAGTACCTTTTGGATGCGAGCATTGATGCAGCACAAATTAGGCATTTGATTGATGCGATGAATGGGTGAGCTTGTGATGGACTTGATAATCGGCGTCGACCCAGCATTTGGGTAGCGATTCGCCCGAGGGGAAAACCAAGTCGGTTTTGCGAAACATCTCCGCATCTTGCTCTTCCTCTCCCGCTTGCCGGCATCCCTTGACACTTTCTTCCAACGGACTGGCAAGCATTTGAAGGTCGTCGATACGAACGAGGTCATCCGACCTTTTCACTTTCATAAACATCTCAGTAGCTCCTTAGAAATTTCCTGCTTTTCCGGTGTCGTCGACGTCTGCGAGCGGTGCCGGTTTTGTTGCAATCAATGCTGCAACTCGCAACGCAAATCCGCCGCTGGATCGTGCAATCCACTTCCGCAGCCGATTCGGGGCACCCGACTTCGTCGCTTTCTGCTGTGGAATTGATGACGGACCTCGTCTTCGCCGGCACCTTTCGCTACGACGTGGAACATCCAGAACATCCCGCCAACGATCGTCTGATTTTCTCCAAAGGACACGCCTCTCCGCTGTTCTACGCACTCTGGGCCGCAGCGGGTCAGGTGAGTGAAAAAGAACTGATGAGCTACCGCACGTTTGTATTGCTCGGCGATAGCGAAATGGCCGAAGGGTCTCAGTGCGAAGCGATCCAATTGGCGGCCCATTACAAACTAGACAACTTGATTGGCATTCTGGACGTCAATCGACTCGGTCAACGCGGCGAAACGATGTACGGGCATGATCTAGAAGCATACCAACAACGAATCGAGGCATTTGGATGGAGAGGTATCCTCGTTAGCGATGGCCATGATCACAAACAAGTTTGTGATGCGTACGCTGATGCGTGCCAATCAACCGACCAACCCGTCATGATCATTGCTCGGACCATCAAAGGCAAAGCTAAAAAAAGGTGGCTAAAAAAAGGTGTCGGGCTAAAAAAAGGTGTCGGACACCTTTTTGGCAAGATAGGCAGCTTTCTAAAACTGACTTCGAATGAGGTGGAAAGCGGACTGACATCTGCTCTTGAAAGAGACAAAAAGATATCAATTTCCGTGTTCATTGGTGCGAAAGAACTCGGCGGGGAACGGTGCTTGTTTTGACTTGTTGGGATTTCGCCAGGGAAAGAGCGGACCGCGGTCTTCCAATAGCGGCATTTCGTTGCCACCGCTTGCTTGCAGAAGGTCCCACAGCTGAGCGTTGAGCTGCCCGATTCGATCGGCGTGCTCAGGCGAGTCAATCAGATTGTGCATCTCCCCCGGATCCGATTGCAAGTCGTACAGTTCATCGCGATCCCACAAACCGTGACAGCGAATGTATTTGTAGCGTCCCCCGATGATCGCATGCAGCGTCGGCGTGTGGGGATAGTTGCGTTCCCAATAGTACTCGTACAGCAGCGTCTTGCGGTCAAAACCGGACGCTTCGTTTTTGGTCAGTGCCGTCCAGAAACTTTTGCCGTCTTGTTTGGGCAGGGGGGGTGCGGAAGCCGCTTCTAAAAGTGTCGGCGCGACGTCGATATTACCGACCAAGGCATCAAACGATTGCCCCGCAGGAACCCGTCCGGGAGCCATAATCAGCAGCGGAACGCGTGCGCTGGCTTCATATGCCGTTCGTTTGTCAATCAGCCCATGATCGCCAAACTGGAATCCGTTATCGCCCATAAAGACAACCACGGTGTTGTCTCGCAAATTGTTTTCTTGCAAAAACGCCATCAGCCGCCCGACGCTGTCGTCGACCGCCAGGATCGATTCGCAATACCGCCGATAATACACCTCGGGCGAAAAATCGGCCAAGTTGTATCCAAACTCGGCACCATGTCGGCTGTTTCGTTGATTGCGAACCCACATCGGCAATTTGCCCGCGTCCATTTGCTCGACGGTCGGTGTTTCAATCGGAAGCGGTTGATCGGCATAACGTCCCCGATGTCGATCGGCGGGAACAAAATCCGAGTGCACCGCCTTGTGGCTGACGTATAAAAAGAAGGGCTTCTCAGAGTCACGCTTTTGCAACCAGTCAATCGCATAGTCCGTCAGCTCGTCGGTGATGTACCCGTTTTGCGGCACTCGTTTCCCATTGACGTTTAGTCCATCGTAGGTCGTCTGAGGAACTTCACGCGTTGTGCCGTGGCCATCGGGCCAATAGGTTCCTTGGCCTTTGAAAGCGACCCAGTGATCGAAACCTCGCTGGGGATCATCGATTTCACCGCCCATATGCCACTTGCCGATGAACGCGGTTTGGAAACCGGCTTTTTGCAAGTGTTGAGGAAAAAACATCAGCGTAGGGTCGACTGGATGGTAATTGTCGACAACACGATGGTTGTGAGCGTATTGTCCGGTCAGAATCGACGCACGGCTGGGGGAACAGAGCGACGTCGTCACGTAAGCGCGAGTCAGCATCGCACCGTCACGAGCGATCGTATCGATGTGCGGGGTTTCGATAAACGGATGTCCCGCAGCACCGAGACAATCGAAGCGATGATCGTCACACAACACGAAGACGATGTTCGGGGGCGACGCGGCATTCACTACGCCAACAGCAATAAAGGCCAACGCAATGGCAAAACAAGCGGGTAATCTCATGGTGATCCGATCAAAAAGAGGAACACCAAGAATACCACCAATGCCAACCCCACGCAGCATTGAGACTACTTCTAGTAGCTACCTTCGCCAGAAGGTGGTGATTCGCATTTGCACGGCCACTATCCACGCTCTGGCGAGCGTAGCTACGGAACGCAAAGCCGTCATTAGCGGGCTAAGAATGCTTAACAGCGTGCGGCAGAACGGTCAACCTATCAGCGGTATTGCTGTACTAAATCAGCAGTCACTGCATTGCCAAGCGGTGATGGCTGACAAGAATCATGTCGC
>CAXBHV010000833.1:0-4085 GCA_963974855.1 uncultured Rhodopirellula sp.
GTGCGATGGCATGCTTGGATCTACTAGAACTCGACCTGCAAAACGATCCCGAACAAATGAATTTGTCCCAAGGGATCCGCGATTCGCTTGCCGATCTGATGGGGAATTACGAAGAGGTACGCCGCTACGCTGAACCGATCACCATCAAACCGCAACGCGTTCGCTTGTTACATATTTGCCAAGTCGCATTTGATGAAATTACTGTCCGCCATGATTACTTTCCTCATCAACTGCGATTTTCGCGTGCGAGCGAACAATCCGATGTCGTCCACGTTGATCGAGAGAAAATGAAACTGGTGTGTCACCATCTGATCGAAAACGCCCTCGATGCGTGCAGCGAAGTCGCGGAAATTGATGTCCACTGTGAACGCATTCGACGACGCGACGATGACGCGGTCAAATTGACGTTCCACGATCACGGCCATGGTTTCGACGCCGATACGCTGCCCCTTGTTTTTGAACCCTTTTACACCACGAAACAACATGGAACGGGGCTAGGGTTGGCGATTTGTCGCCGTATCGTCGAAGCCCATCGAGGCGAGATCGACGCAGCCAACCACGACGACGGGGGAGCGGTGATTCAAATGACGATGGCTGTCGATCGCGATCATGCGTCACCACCCGCGGATTCAAAACTTATTTCCCCGCTGAATTGATCCTTCCCAAAAGAACGCAAGTGCGCCATAACGCACACTCCTCAGCGCGACAATCCGCACATTAATTGTGTCAAAACGCGGTTTTTTGCGTGAAATAGCGATTGGAACGATGTTCGCATGATTGTCGCTGACGCGAATTCCGCTCTCCGCTCGTTCCACCGCAATTCCTTTTGGGTCTCTGACGATGTCTCACACTCCTATCAAGCTGCTACTGGTCGATGACGAAGATGATTATCGCCGCAGTTGTATGAAGTACATGGAGCGGAAGGGGCACGTCGTACAAGAGGCGGCTAGCGGCGCCCAGGCGATGATGCTGTTGGAGCGAGACACGTTTGACGTTGCGGTTTTGGATATCGACATGCCAGGCATGAACGGTCTGGAATTGATGCAGCGGATTTGTGAAGCAAAGATCAATCTCGAAGTCGTCTTTCTCACAGGGCACGGCAGCATCGAGACGGCCGTTTCGGCAATGAAGCTTGGTGCGTGCGATTATTTGACGAAACCTTGCTCGCTCGGCGATCTCGAGCATCGTTGTCTACTCGCACGCGATCGCAACCGACTTCGCAAAGAGAACATCCAGCTGAAGGAGATAGTGTCACGCTCGACACCGAAGCAAAATTTGGTGGGTGATTCGTCCGCGATGCGAGACGTGGTGCGAATGATTGAGAAAGTCGCACCAACAGGGAAGCCTGTTTTAATCGAAGGCGAGAGCGGCACTGGCAAAGAGGTGGTTGCGCGTTCGATTCAAGAACGTAGCCTGCTGGCGGACAAGCCGTTTGTCACGATCAATTGTGCGGCGTTGCCTGAGAATCTTGTCGAGAGCGAACTGTTTGGTCACCAAAAAGGCTCGTTCACGGGCGCATCCTCCGAAAAACTCGGGCTCTTTGAAATCGCCGATGGAGGAACGTTGTTCATTGACGAAGTTGGCGAACTGCCACTGTCGCTGCAACCTAAATTATTACGTGTTCTCGAAGATGGTTCGCTGCGACGAATTGGTTCCCATCTCGAGCGAAAAGTCAAAGTCCGAATCATTGCTGCGACCAATCGTGATCTGACGCAAGCGGTGAAGGAGGGTTCGTTCCGCGAGGACTTATTCTACCGGATCAACGTCTTGTCGCTCACACTTCCACCACTCCGCCAGCGTGAAGGAGATGTGGGACTATTGATCGACCACTTGTTACCACAGGGATGGTCGATCGACTCCGACGCACGCGATGTCTTGTTACGCTATCCATGGCCGGGCAACGTGCGTCAACTGATCAATGTGATCGAACGAGCCACCATCCTCGCGGATCATCACGAAATCACGCTGGATGATTTACCGGGGGAAATCTCGCACCCAAGCAATTTAGTGAACAGCACGAGCGACGGAGATTACAGCGAATCCAGCCATTCGCTGCACTCGCACTATGTTGTCGGATCACCGGATGTGAAAGTGGACGATCTGGTGAAGACACACGTGCTGGAGGTGCTTTCGAAAGAGAAGGGAAACAAAGCACGTACGGCGAGAAAACTGGGTATCCACCGCCGTAAACTCTATCGATTGCTCGAACGTTATACGCAACCGGGCTGCGCAGAGGAACCAGAACATTCGGTAAGCGGATCGATATTGGACTAGATTCCAGCGACTCGCGTCGCGAACACGAGAATCGAGAGTAGGGCGACGGCGATCACGACTGCCCAGAAGATTTTTTCGTGCGGAGTGTCTTTCCATTTGGTTCGGCGCATCGTTCTGTCTCCGGTGGATAGAGCAACAGGTTCGTTTTAGAAATTAAAATGCACGTTACGTGCCAACCCATCCAGCAATGGGGCCAACGGTCAGGATTGATTTCTTATTAAACCGAGGGGGGAAAGTTTGATGCGAGTCTTAGCGGCAGTGGACCGATCCGCTTATTCAAGCTACGCACTGGATTGTTTGAAGCGGATGCCTTGTCATGGCGAGGTGGATTTGTCGCTCGTGACCGTTTCACCTCGGGTTCCCGAATACGATCTCAGTGGCACGATGTTCGCCATGGACGCCGCCAGCGTGATGCAACGTGAAATCGAGGCAATCCGGGAATCGCTGAACGCGATGGCCGCGTTCGCTCGCAACGAGTTCCGCTCGATCGAAACACTATCGCCGATCGGTCCCCCAGGACATGAAATTGTTCGTTTAGCGAGAGAGAAACGTGTCGATTTGGTATTAATGGGAGCCACCGGGCATTCCGCTCTTGCGCGAGTATTGTTGGGCAGTGTGTCTGACTACGTCGCGACACACGCCGACTGCTCGACGCTGGTCGTTCGACCGCAAGGGAATCAAGTACCAGATCCCAACATCGCTTCTCCGGCACCTTCACGCGTGTTGATTGCAATTAGCAACGCGGAAAACGACGTCGATTTAACGTCATGGATTACTCGATTTGGATTATCGTCAACGACGACAGAGATTCACTTGATCTACGTCGAACAAATCCTGCACTTCTATGATCAGGAATTGTTCCATCAGGCATCGAAGTATCGCGAGGACCTGCGACCGATCGCCATCGAATCGATCGAAAAGATCAAGGCAGAACTGCAATCCAAAGGCTTCACCACTCATTCAAAAACGATCGAGTCGAATCATATCGGACACGGCATACTGGAATATGCGGAACAGCAAAAATGCGATCTAATCATTACCGGCGACCAACGTGAAACGTTAATACAGCGGCTATTTCTAGGCAGCAACTCACGTCACGTGCTGAGACATGCTCATTGCAGTGTCTTGATTTCACGGACTAGCGTCGACGTCTCCGCTGCCGCGGGCGACCAAGCGGACAAAGTCACTCGCGGATAACATCCCCAGCAGTTTCTTGTTCTTCGTCACTGCCAAGTGGTGGAACCCGTAGTCGACCATCTGTTTCGCCGCGTCGTACATGCTGGTTTCCGGTTGTACCGACGCCACATTTTCACTCATCACCTCGGTGACTTTGTCGGTGCCAAACCGCCGCTGGATCAATTCCACGGCCCACAAACAGTCTTCGAAATGGGGGTAGTCGCTGTCGAGCAATTGATCCGTTGAAAGCACCACGCCCGCGAGGTCACTTCGCGTGACGATCCCAACAACGTTTCCCTCTGCATCGACCACGGGGATCGAAGAAAAGTTGCCTGTCTTCATCAACTCCAAAACGTCGCGAACTGTCGAATCACGCTTGACTGCCGAGATCGATTTCGACATCCAATCACCAACCGCTTCGTCACAACTTGCGAATTTTGTCATCGCATGCTCCTTGGTTTAAAGGGAATTCAACGGAGTGCGTTTACAAGAAATTGCCGCTAACTTGTCGAAATCTGTCATGCCAAACTCGATCTGCCGAGGGTGGCACTCCGACTAGAAGGCAAAGTCCGTACCATCACGGAAAAGCCTCGCCCCGAATGGGTCCCCTAAAATGTGTGCGTGGCTCCCAATGG
>CAXBHV010000834.1:0-4083 GCA_963974855.1 uncultured Rhodopirellula sp.
GGCGATCGCACTGGGACGAAATCCCAAGAATTCGTGGCAAATGCCCGCCCGTCCTTTATATCTGGAATTGTTGAATCGCTGCCAGGGACGTGTTGTACGGGCTGACGTGGGCTGGGCTACGAAGGCCGTTCCAAAGAACAAGGACGAAGTCGAGTTCGCATTCAAAGGGATGGGAAACGATAAACAATGGACTGAATGGACGAAGCACCAGAAAGCCGCCAAGCACGTCAATGTGAATAATAAGTCACTGTGTTTTGAATATCTTCTCAATTGAAAAAGATTTGTCGAATCATTCGTCATAATTCTTTCGAATTTATAGGCCGATGAGACATTGGCTGAATGATGTATCTATTTCGTTTGCATTGAACGAAATCGTCTCATCTAACCCCCGTTGACCTGCCTTAAAAACCTGTACCAAGTCTTATGAAGGTTGGTTTAGGTAATTTCGCTGTGCAGTTGGAATGAGGGCGCAGCCCGATTGGAAGTGCGCCGGGCATGGCGCAGTGATTGAAGGTGAATGTCCTTTATGGGACCTATCGGAGGTAACCATGAGCGAAAAGCAGTTGCACGAACCGACAACAGTGGCCGAGGTTACGGGTGCTGGTTTTGCCGTGAGGTCGTGTGAGATGGAAGCTTGTAGCGAACCGCAGCACCGATCGAAAGTGAATCTCCAAGCAGGCCTTCCGGTCTGGGCCAGCGGGCTTCCATCCGTGACGCCCGATATCCGATCGTGGTCGGGGGGGGAGGCGGGAGCGGCGGGACATCACTGTGTCTTACCCCGGGAGATCTCGAACGATCCAGGCAATGCGTCGAAAGACCAACTGACCTGGTAGGCATGGGCGGAGGAAACAACCCCAAGCCGATGTCGATCGAGAAGTCGGATCATCTCGTAGTAGTGACGAAGCCGGGTAATGCTGGTGGAGCGAAGGGGATGACAAGTTGAAAGTTCTGAATCACGTCAACTGAGATTCGTGTTTGCCGACAACTCGAAAGAGAGCGAGGCTGCCCCGAAAGCGGACGTATCTGCTGGACGGTCATACTTGCTGCATCAAGCGGATCACAATTTGACGAACGAAACAGACGCCCCGATAGAAGATCGCGATGCAAATCATGATCGTCTGTTGGAACGGGTGGCCTCGCTGTCAAATTTGGCACGAGCGCTACTATTTGTGGCACGTAACAAAGGTGCTGCCGGAGTCGATGGTGTATCGACCGAAGAAGTCGTGGAGGCAGCTCCCGATCTTCTGCCAGAGATTCGCCACGCTCTAATCTCGGGAACGTACATGTCAGGCGATATCCGTCGTGTTTGGATTCCCAAACCTGGCGGAGGTGAGCGTGGACTGGGCATTCCCAATGTCATTGATCGGCTCGTTCAACAGGCGGTCTTGCTTCAGCTCGAACCGATCTTTGAACCAACCTTTCATGATAGCAGTCACGGGTTCCGCCGTTATCGCGGAGCCCAAACCGCCATTGCCGAAGCTAAAGGCTACTTCAATAAAGGATACGGCATTACAGTTGATATCGACTTGTCGAAATTCTTTGATCGCGTCCACCATCAACGGCTACTCGGACGAATGTCCCAGCGTGTCGAGGATGGTCGCGTGCTGAAGTTGGTTCATCGGATGCTCAAGGCAAAGGTGGTGATGCCAGATGGAACATACGTGGTCAGCGAAGACGGCACTCCGCAAGGGGGGCCACTTTCGCCGCTTCTGTCGAACATCGTTCTCGATGGACTCGACTGGGAGCTTACCCGTCGCGGCTTGAAATTTGTTCGATACGCAGATGATTGTGCGCCAGGCAAGGTGCACTTGAGATGAGGGTTTGTTGGTCCCTCGGAGCCGGTTTGCGGAAGCAGGCTTCAAACCACCATGAGCGGCTTGGATTAAGAGTCCTGGTCGTGAGCGTTATGGAAAAGGCGAGACCGATCTCGTCAGGTATGAAACGGAAAGACGAATGCAAATGAACCACTGATGACCCGTCGAAAGCGTAGGGACGACGTCAAAACCGGGAGGTAGTCGTTAGCCCGGGATGAGTGCTGAAGGTGATCCGCTTACTGTCAGCATGGCGTCCGGCGTAAAGGTGGCGTGAGTCCGTTTCAGGCTCAAGTGTGCAACCTGGGAACCTGTCGCCTCGATGACTGCGGTGCTTGCACCGCTTGAAGGGAGCAGTCCAAGTGGTAGACCCACAAGGACCTGAGTACCGATGCGAGGCACAGGGACGGACTGGTCCGTAGTAGTGGCGAAGCGTCTGTAATGGATGTGGAGCGAAGGGACCAGATTGTTTAGCCGATGAAGTAAACCAACTGGTAAAAGGAGGAGTTCATGACAAAAGCAAAGCCGTATGCGATTCCGAAGCAAATCGTTTGGGACGCGTACAAGAAGGTGAAAGCGAATCGCGGAGCGGCGGGCGTGGATGGACAGTCGCTAGCAGCGTTCGAAACAGACTTGAAGAACAACCTCTACAAGCTCTGGAATCGTATGTCGTCGGACAGTTACTTCCCGCCTCCAGTTCGTCTCGTAGAAATTCCGAAGGGCACCACAGGACAGACACGACCCCTGGGCATTCCGACCGTTTCGGATCGAATTGCGCAGATGGTCGTGAAACTGATGCTGGAGCCGGACGTCGAACCGCACTTCCATGAAGACTCGTACGGGTATCGTCCTGGCAAGTCGGCATTGGATGCGGTGGGTGTGACGCGGCAACGTTGTTGGTGCCGCAACTGGGTGATCGACCTGGATATCAAAGGTTTCTTTGATAACTTGCGTTGGGACCTGGTCATGCGGGCGTTAAAGCATCACACGGATGTCCCGTGGATTCTACTTTACGTAGAATGCTGGTTGAGAGCTCCGGTTCGACACGAAGACGGGCGGCTCGAAGAACGAACGAAAGGCTCGCCACAGGGTTTTGTGATCAGTCCCCTGTTGTCGAATCTGTTTATGCACTACGCCTTTGACGAATGGCTGCGACGGAATTATCCGTCCATCCAATTTGCGAGGTATGCCGACGACGTCGTCGTGCATGCGCGCAGTCAACGTGAAGCGGAAACGCTTCTAACGACCCTGCGGCATCGACTTGCAGAGTGCGGTCTGGAACTCCATCCGGAGAAAACCAGGATCGTCTACTGCCAGGATGACGACCGTCGTGGCACGCACGAACACACTTCGTTTGACTTCTTGGGGTATACGTTTCGTCCTCGTCGAGCCAGGAATTGGAAAGGCAAACTGTTCATCAGCTTTCTTCCCGGTGTGAGCAACAAAGCGGCAAAGTCCATCCGGGCGACGATTCGTTCGTGGCGGCTGGGCGCAACGCGTAACAACCGGAGCCTGGAGGAAATTTCGAAGTTCGTCAATCCTTTCGTACGTGGCTGGGTGAATTACTACGGCCGATTCTACAAATCGGCCTTATCGCCTGTCTTGCGCGAACTCGAACGCAGTCTTGCGTACTGAGTTCGTCGCAAATTCAAACGTTTCGCTCGCCATGCGCGACGAGCGGTTCACTGGTTGGGCGTCGTTGCCCGCCGCGAACCGAGCTTGTTCATGCTTTGGCAAATCGGAATTCGTCCTGCGACTGGACAATAAGAGCCGGATGAGCCGAGAGGTTCACGTCCGGTTCCGTGAGGGCCTGGGGTGCGATTCCCCCGGGCTACTCGACTTAGCGTATTCGTGCGGACAAAACGCGCGGGAGATCGCGTAATGGCATCGGTGCAGCAATTCATCGAACGAAAACTTCGACTCGTGATCAACGAGGAAAAGAGTTCGGTGAGCGCCCCTTTTGATTTAACCTTCCTCGGTTTCCGGCTGCGGAAGGATTCAAAAGGGATAATGATGATTCTGATCTCGAATCGTACTGCCCGACGGATGAGCGTCCGAATCCGCGAGTTAACCCCTCGCAATTGGGGCGGCTCTTTCGACTCGTGCGTCGCTCGAGTGAACCGTTATCTCAACGGTTGGATCGGCTATTTTCGTTTATGTACTGGTGTAGGTTCGTTTTCGGGTTTCGACGCCCACATCCGCCGTCAGTTGCGGGCGATCTTAGTTCGCCAAAAGAAACGTCCTAGTCATCTGTTTCGTCACTTGTTACGTC
>CAXBHV010000835.1:0-4080 GCA_963974855.1 uncultured Rhodopirellula sp.
AAGATTATACGGATATCGTACGTTTCTTTTATCAATTAATTCTAAACAACGCGGGCCCATAAGCACTTTCGACTGATGGCTTTGGCTGATCCTTAGAGCAGCCTGAACTTGTGGTCGTTTAGATCGAACAGATCACCACGCAGTTCTACGGCAAACTCAGCAGCCCGTGGTCCATGTTCTGGATCAGTGACTGCGTTGATTTTGCGTGAGTCGTGAAGTACAGCGAACAGTGACACGACTTCGAGGTTGGCTCCAGTTACTTCCGCCTGCCTCAGCCCATTTTTGAGGACTCTGACCCAATGTGCAACGCCACGATCTTTGTTCTGACTCAACTAACTTCTTCCGCTTTCGCATACAACTCTGCCGGTGATTTCCCTGTCACGGTGAAGAATCCATCAGCTGCCTGAACTCCTCAAGGAAAGTTTCCGCCTGTTGTGCGCCGGACAACGTGATCTTCTGACCAATGATGAAAAATGGAACCCCTGTGACCCCATGCCGCTGCGACAGTTCGCTGCCGTTTGAGATGGCTTCCATTCCATCATCGCTGTTCAACATGGTGTCGGCAGCTTGCCGGCCCAGTCCGGCTTCAGCAGCCACGTCAATCAGTGTCTGACGATTGCCGATGTCTTGCCCCTCGGTGAAGTACGATCGGAACAGTGCCTCAACGACCGCATCCTGACAATCATTCTGATCGACAAGCCAGATGAGCCGGTGAGCATCCACTGTGTTTGGCGTTGTTTCAGATTTGTCGAAGGCAAAATGAATCCCCTCGGATTCCCCAGCAGCAATAACTTGGGTATCCAGTTCCATCGAGCGTCCCCAACTGCCGAATTTTCTGGTGCGATACTCTTTGCGACTGATGCCCTCTTTCGGCATTGTTGGGTTGAGTTGGAACGGATGCCAGTGGACCTGCACGGCGTGCTGACCATCGAGAGCAGCAATCGCCTTCTCAAGTCGCCTCTTGCCGATATAGCACCACGGGCAGATGACATCGGAAACAACGTCAACGGCTAGATTCATTGCAACTCCTTTCGAACAACAGTGATATGTTTTTATAGGCATCCCTATTCAACGGCAAACACCATTGACAACACTGACTTCGGTACGATTCGCACTCAATCGAACCCAGTATTGTCATGGATTTCTTGATGCTCGTCTGCGGTGCGTACTATGCCACCGATGAAGATCGATCTTGATGACGCCCCCCTACGAAACAAGAATAAAATCGGCCAACATCCAAAAATCGCTGCTAAGATGAGAATCGATCTGCGGCGCCTACTGTATCTATGTCAAACGCAAACGGAAAGAACTGAAGAATGAAACGACTGAAGGGTAGCATTTTGATCGCACTGTTTTGGGCAGCGATGGTCACATTCGCGGCCGCCGAAGACCGGCAGAAGATCCGACTGCTGATCGACTCGGACGCGAACAATGAAACGGATGACCAGCACGCTATCGCTTATGCGTTATTAAGCAAAGACAGCTTCGACGTCGAGGGCATCACCGTCAACAAAACGCACAATGGCGGCGATGTGGACGAACAAATGGCTGAAGCCGTGCGTGTCGTCAAACTCTGCGGCTTCTATCCACAATTGCCCATGTTCAAGGGGGCCAACGGAAGTTTTGCGGAAATCCTACCGCACATTCATGAAGCGTCGTATGACGGCAAGGAAGCGGTTGATTTCATCATCGCACAAGCGAAAAAGCAATCGGATCGAAAACTGGTGCTGTTGCCGATTGGAAAACTGACCAACATTGCGTTGGCACTTGCAAAGGACCCTTCGATCATCCCCAATATCAAGATTGTTTGGCTCGGCTCAAACTATCCCCGCCCGGGCGAGTACAACATGACGGCGGATTTAACCTGTATCGACTATGTGCTGTCACTGCCGGTCGACTTTGAAATGGTGACGGTGCGTTACAACGATCCATCGGGAAGTTGGGGAGTGAAGGCCTACCAGCAGGACATTTTCGACAAGATGCCTGGAAAGGGCCCCAAAGTCGACCACCAAATCGAAGGACGCCATGGCGGCACCTTTACAAACTTTGGCGACTATTCGGTCAGCCTCTACCGGCATGCGCCCCAGCATGGCGATCCGCCGTTCCGATCCTTCTTCGACGCCACGGCTGTTGCCATACTCAAAGCCCCCCAATTCGGCAAAGCCATCGAAATACCTCGCCCCGCGCTGGACAATCAAGGTTGGGTGGATCGCCCGAATAATCCGCTCAAGATGGTGCTTTGGGAGGGTTTTGATTCAGCGGCGATCATGGAAGACTTTTACGAGGTGATCGACGCCGCCACGTCGCAATGAATGCCACGCTCCGGTTCGTTGTCTCGCCAAGCAATGCAAACCGTTTGCTTGCTTGACTTAGCCGCGCGAATCAGGATGTCGGTCTGGCGAAGCGGTCTGAACCCTGGGGTCCGAACGATGGGGTCGTTCCGCATTTCACGGCTAACAACAACAGAAAACTTACTGCGACGGCTAAGACTTCGCAGTCCAACGTCAGCCCTGACAAGACCTCCGTAGCGGAACTCGTCACGAGTTTCGGGGGGACTCGCCGTGAATCGAAAGTCTTGACGACTTCCGCTACGAAGAAAGGCCGCCGTTTGAAGTCCCCCCCTTTTATTGGCGACGCTTGTATGGGGCGTCGCGATCCAGGATACAATCGTCTTTCAAATGCGATGGTCGACGGCAACAACGACTCCGGTGACCAGCACTACTCCGACAGCACCCATTCAAAGTCATGCAGAGGAAAGTCTATGAAGTATCCCGCCAAGTTCCTCGTGCAATCGTGCATGGTTCTGCTTTGCTTAGGAACCGCAGCTCAGGCAGAAAATAGCAAACCGAACATACTGCTCATTTTCGCCGACGATGTCGGTCAGGAGGTACTGGAGTGCTATGGAGGCCAATCCTACCGCACTCCGCACTTGAACGAGTTGGCTCGCACAGGCATGAAATTCAATCATGCCTACAGTATGCCCGTCTGCCATCCCTCGCGGCTGACATTGATGTCGGGGCGATACCCGTTTCGGCACGGCCGTGTCGCTTGGGGCGATTACCCCAAACGTTCTCGAATATCCTGCAACGCGCTGGGTACACGAATGGAATTGTGGGCAAGTGGCAGTTGTGTCTGTTGCGAGACGACCCGCTTCATCCGCAGCGAATGGGTTTTGCCCAATCCGATCTGTTCGGCTGGCACGAGGGGCCGCGGTACTACGAGCCGATGATCTACACCAACGGCAGCGTACGAGAAGATACGCTCGGTCACTACGGCCCGGACCTCTACCAGAGCAGCTTGATTGAATTCATGAAAGCGAATCGCGATCGGCCATTCCTGGCGTATTATTCCATGGCGGTTGCGCATGAAGTCACCGACGATCTGGATCCCCCCGTCCCGCACGGTCCCTTCGATCGGTATGACAACTATGCAGAAATGGTCGCTGAAATGGACCGAGGAGTCGGCCGGCTGGTGGCCGCGCTGGACGCACTGAAGCTTCGTGAAAACACACTGATCCTGTTCTTGGCAGACAATGGTACACCGCCGGAGATCATCATCCGTGCCGAGGGCAAGGACCTCATCAGAACTCCGGTGGTTTCGCGTCGCAACGGACTCGATGTGCCGGGGGGAAAGAAGCAATTAAACAATGCCGGTACGAATGTTCCCATGATCGCTAACTGGCCAGGCACGATTTCGCCGGGGCAGCAAGTTGATGACCTCGTAGACTTCAGTGACATCCTGCCGACCTTTCTCGATTTGGCTGGCGTGCCTCTGCCGGCAGAACTAAAGTTGGATGGCTTCAGCTTCGCCAACCGGCTTCGAGGTCAGGGTGCCTCGCCACGTTCTTTCGTCTACTGCGAGGAAGCCGTGCTTCCCAAGCCTGGTGGCGTCGAACCCGACGGTAAAAGCTCGGGTCTGAAATGGGTAAGAACACAAGACTGGAAACTTTACAACGACGGCCGGCTGTTTCACATGGCCGAAGACCCGGTCGAACAATATCCGTTGGCCGCCGAACAGGATGATTCGACTCGTAAAATGATTCGTCAAAAGCTTCTACTTGACTTCGAGAAGCTCGGGTTC
>CAXBHV010000836.1:0-4079 GCA_963974855.1 uncultured Rhodopirellula sp.
GGAGGGACAAGCAATATGAATATGATCATGACTCCACTGCGAATCACACTGATCGCCATCGCGATGACGCCGTTTGCATTTGCCGACGCGGAAGTGCCTTCGGATGCCAAACGCTACAACGAAGCGGTTGAATTGTACGCTGCGGGCGAGACCACGCGAGCGGTGCAGACGCTGGAGCAACTCAGTGGCTCGGATCGCGACGAGGTTGCCGCTCGTTCTCGATACAACTTGGGGAACGACCGCTACGCCGAAGCATTAAAGGTGCTCGAAAGCGACGGAAGCAATCCGATAAAGGCTGTCGGATTGCTCCAAGACGCAGTGAAACATTATCGCAGCGCCCTGGGAATTGCACCGACTGACCAGGACGCCCGCGCGAATATCGAATTAGCTATGCAGCTAATCTCGCAAATTCAGCAACAGCAAAACGAGCAAAAATCGCCCGAGCAACAGCAAAAAGAACAAGAACAGCAGCAACAGGATCCGCAACAACAAAACGAGCCCGACAGCGAACAATCCGAGTCGAAACAAGATCCTTCGCCGTCCAATGATTCGGATCCGCGAGACGAATCGAAGACAGAAAAGTCCGAGGGACAGCAATCACAGGATGCTGGCCAAGAAGGCGACTCGGATTCGAATTCCGAAGCTCAGCCGAGCCAGGAACAAAACCAAGGTTCCGCTGAGAATAATCCGTCACAGTCCGATGCGAACGAAGGCCAATCGGAAACATCCGAATCCGCAGACAACGACCAGGGCCAGTCCGGGGACTCGCAATCGATGCAGCCGGATGCGGATCCTGGTCCCGCCCTGTCGCCAGAAAATCCCAACTCAAATCAATCGCCAGCCAGTCCGGCTGATGACAACAGCGACGCGGATCCGAGTGACGCTGCACCGCAGCCGACCGAGGCTGCTGAATCCGAACCCTCAAAGACCGAAGGTGAACTTTCAGCCGTCAACGGTCAAAATGATAATAAAGCAGCGGACGAGCATGATCCACAGAAACCGGCCGCAGTCGGCGTGATGACCCAAGACGAAGCCAACAAAATGCTGCAAGCGATTCGCGATCGCGAGATGCTGCGACGCATGCAAACGGAACGTGAACAACGACGCCGTCAAGTTCCTGTCGATAAGGATTGGTAAGCCATGAAAACCATTACACCTCTTTTATTGATCGGTTTATCGCTCGCGTTTGCATCGGTATGCGGTGGCAATGCCTCCGCTGGTGACGTGCGTATCGGAATCTCGGCAAAGGAAACCTATGTTGGGTATCCGGTGACACTACAGATCGAATTTAACAATGTCGCCAAACATGGATCTCCCGAACTTCCTGAAGTCGATGGTCTGAAAATCGAATCCACGGGGGCGCCGGCTCAGAAAACGCAGATTTTCAATATCAACGGTCGGCAATCAAAAATTGAATCGTTCACTTATTCCTACGCCATCACCCCTGAGCGTGCGGGTGAGTTTGTGATTCCGCCATTGACGGTGTCTTATGACGGCCGCAAACAATTGACCGAGAGCGTTCGGTTCTCGGCGACCAAGAGCGAAGTGGGCGATTTGGCTTTCGTCGAAATCACAGGCGATCGCCCCAGCGTCTATGTTGGCGAACCGATCAAGTTGACGCTCAAGATTTGGATCAAACCCTACAAAAACGAAGATTACCGGGTGACGCTTTCCGAAGGGGATATGTGGAGCTTGATCAGCCGACAAACGGATTGGGGCCCGTTCACTGATCGCATGAACGAATTGGCGGACAACAACCAGCGTCCTGGTGGCGAGCGGGTGCAACGCGAAAGTGACGACGGAACAACATCGACATATTACTTGTACGAAATCGACGCGGAAATCTATCCCCAGCACTCAGGATCGATCGATGGATCTAACTGCCGGATCGTCATCAAGTATCCCACCGAACTGAAACGTACTCGAAGTCCCCTCGATGATTTTTTTGGCAGCGGATCTCCGATGTCAGGGTCGAGCTTTTTCGATGATGCCTTCTCTTCGTTTGGGCCACGCTTGACAATTTCATCGATTCGCCCTGTGATTGTCGACACAAAAGTCTCACCGATTGAAATCAAACCCATTCCTAGTCAGGGGCGTCCGGCGAATTATCGCGGTGCCGTGGGTGATTATGAAATCTACACTCAAGCAACGCCCACGGCAGCGAAAGCGGGCGATCCGATCACGCTGAACATTGCCGTTCGCGGCGATGGACCGATGGATCGAGTCCAACCGCCACTGCTGAACGAACAAGATAGCCTGACTAAGAATTTCAAAGTGGCGGACGAATCGTTGGCAGGTTTTGTCGACGGAAACCAAAAGCTGTTTACCACTACGATTCGACCGCTTTCGGAATCCGTGACCGAGATTCCTTCGATCGAGTTCAGCTTTTTCGATCCTCGCAATGAGAAATTTGTCACGGTCCAAAGCAAACCGATTCCCGTCGAGGTTTCCGCAGCTGAGACGCTGTCGTTTGATAAAATCGTCGCTAACACGAACACGCCCAACAACGACGCGGCCCCAGCAGTCGATGGTTTGGTGGCATCGGCGCCAAGCGTCTATCCCGCCGTCGACTTGCTTGATTCGCAATCGGCCCACACGACGCTGAGTCCCTTGGTTTTGACCGCGATTGCGCTGCCGCCGCTAGCGTTTGCCGCAGGCGTTCGTTCGCTCTTGCCGCTGAAGCATTTTGAAAAAGCGTGTGCTGCAGCCGCGACGCCTCGTGCATTGAGTTTGGCGATGCGTGAATTTTTAGCGTCGTATTGGAAGCTCGACCAATCCAGCGAGACGGTGGTGGTAGGCCAATTGCGGCGAAACGGAAATCGCGAACTCGCAGTGCGACTGGAGAGCTGGTTTGATCGATGTCGGCAAGCTGAGCACGGCGTTTTGTTTTCCGAGTTAGATGCTGACGATCCTCGAAGTTTGCAGAGTTTAAAAAGCGAAGCGAGACAAATCGCTGAATTATGTGTGGACCGAAAAGCAAATCGGGCTGCGAAAACGATGCAGGTGGCAACGGGCCGATCGAACACCATTCTGCGTTCGTTGATCGGGATTGCGGTGCTGGGCTGCAGTTGGACGCAATCGGCGTTCGCGCAAGACGCTCCGTCGGACGGCACTCTGTCGATGACTCGCCAGCAACAACATGCCGTATTGAGTGAAGCGGAAGGTTTGTACCATCGCGCCGCCGAAGCGATTGCGAGCGATCCCGAGCAAGCAAAAGCGAAATTCGCTGCCGCAGCAGCAAAGTATCAAGCGGTGGTCGATTCGGGAGTCCAAAACGCAAAGCTGTTTTACAATCTCGGCAACGCTTATCGGATGAGCGGATCAAAAGGTATGGCTGTCGCTCATTATCGGCAAGCAATTATGCTCGATCCGGACAATCCCGCATTTGCAGCGGCACTTCGCCAAACGCTGCAAGAGATCGGCTCGGCCAATGACACAGCTGAAACCACCCCCGATGTGCGAAGCATCACACGCCAATCCGTGACGTTTCTGTTTTCAAAGCTGCCGCGACACTGGATTTTGTGGAGTGCCATTGCCGTCTGGGCAGTTGCCTGGTTGATGCTGGTGCAGCGAGGTTTCCCGCGACTGTGGTTCGGCGAACATCGCATCGGACGAGCTTGGCCGGTGGGATTGATTCTGTGTTCGATCGACTTAGCCGGGGTGGTAGCCGCCCACGACTGGACGCTTCGCAATCCACAGGCGGCAACTGTGGTGGTGGCTAAGGCCAACATGCACTCGGCCGATGATGCAACTTCACCGGAGGTTGGTAAACCGCTTCTTGAAGCAAGTGAAGTGATCGTGAGCAAACGTCGAGGCGACTGGGTCAAAGTCACCTCGATGGACCAGCGTTCCGGATGGCTACGAAGCAACGAAGTCCGTTAACGTTGGCGTCCCCCGTAGCGAAAGTCGCGAAGACTTTCGTCAGCCCGTCGAGGATCTTGTTGATTTAGTGAGCCGTGACGCGTGAGCGGCCGGGTCCCGCGCGCTACCCGGTGCCTTACGGCCCACGGCTCACCCAGCGATTGACATTTCGATTGGTTAAACGGCACGGCAAGCGGTCGGGATAGGCCGGAGGCCGA
>CAXBHV010000837.1:0-4073 GCA_963974855.1 uncultured Rhodopirellula sp.
CACGGACGTGTGGCGAACGCGACGTTCCGCTGGTGACTTCGTAATCAACGAGCGTCCATTCTTGGGCAACGCTGCCGCTGATCTGTTGCTGGATCAGGGCGACGATGTCTCCGTCATAGATATCTTTCTTTTTGTCGGCAAGCCGTTTGAATTGGTCAAACACGGTTTGCAATTGTTCGCCGGTCAAGGTGTAACCGAGCGTCTTGGCGCGGTCCGCAAGTGCGGCGCGGCCGCTGTGTTTACCCAGCACCAAGTCGGTCTTTGCGACTCCGACGTCATCGGGTGACATGATCTCGTAGGTGCTGCGTTCTTTGAGCATCCCATCTTGATGGATCCCCGATTCGTGGGCGAACGCGTTGCGGCCGACGATCGCTTTATTGCGCTGCACTTGCATGCCAGTCATCTTGCTGACCAATCGGCTAACGGGAACCAATCGCCGCGTGTCGATGCGGGTATCACATTGGTAGTAGTCGCGACGGGTCTTCAATGCCATCACAACTTCTTCAAGAGCCGCGTTGCCGGCGCGTTCGCCAATCCCATTGATCGTGCATTCGATCTGCCCTGCCCCGGCTTCGACTGCCGCCAAGCTGTTGGCGACGGCCATGCCGAGGTCATCGTGGCAATGCGTGCTCAACACCGCTTTGTCCATGTTGGGGACACGTTCACGCAACATGCGAAAGACGTTAAAGATTTCTTTGGGGTTGGTGTAGCCAACCGTATCGGGCACGTTAATGGTGGTCGCACCGGCATCGATCGCCGCTTCGACGACTCGGCAGAGAAAGTCGTGCTCGGTGCGGCAGGCGTCTTCGGGTGAGAACTCGACGTCGTCACAGTAGTTCGCGGCGCGGCGCACGCCCGCGACGGCTCGCTCGACGATCTCGTCCGTCGTCATTCGCAGTTTGAATTCGCGATGAATCGCACTGGTGGCAAGAAAAACGTGGATCCGTGCTTGCGGAGCGTACTTCACCGCTTCCCATGCCGCATCGATGTCTTTGTCGCTACAACGTGCCAACCCACAGATCGTGGAGCCGCGGACGGTTTGCGCAATCTGTTTGACCGCTTCAAAATCGCCGGGCGATGCGATCGGGAACCCCGCTTCGATGATATCGACACCCAGATCGGCCAGCGCCTGAGCGACTTCGAGTTTTTCGACCAGATTCATACTGGCACCCGGAGATTGTTCACCATCACGCAACGTCGTATCAAAGATACGGATCATGCGTGAATCGGACGCGTCGGATGGTTTCTCGGCCGCTTCATTGCCCGAAGGGGACTGTGACATCGCAGTGGTTCCTATTGGAATAAGTAGTCAGTTAGCGAAAACAATAAAAAAACCCGGGTCGCTTGGCGACTCGGGTCTCATGTGTTTTTGAATTTGCCACTCAAAAAGTGGCTAAACAAAGCCTCATCACCCGCCGCCGAAGCGTCGCAGCAGTAGCAGCGATAGGAGAATAAGGTTGTTGTTCATGGCAGTATCATACTAAGAGAAACCGACCCACGTCAACGGTTCGCAATTTTTGCTCGGATAATTCGAAAAAGTGGACTTGGTATGCACCCCGAGTGGTTCATCGCAGCTCCATTTTCGGGTAGGGCCGGTTCCTACCGGCCACGCCACTCAAGCGAACTGGCCGGTGGGAACCGGCCCTACTTCTTTTGACGTAGTGGACGAGGCAACGAGTCCCCGTTGTTACTTGGACGACGCTCATGCTTAATAATTACAGTCGAACTACGCCGCAGTCGCCTTCGGAATCTTCTTGCCTTGCAATTGGTAGACGTAACGAAGCACTTCGGCAACCGCTTGGTATTGATCCGCAGGTATCGAATCGCCGACGTCGACCGTTTTATACAGCACTTGGGCGAGCGGTTTTCGCTCGACTACGGGGATGCTGTTTTCTAGCGCCAGTCGGCGGATCTTCTGGGCAATCACCCCTGCCCCTTTTGCCAACACGATCGGAGCAGGCATCGTGGTCGGATCATACTGAATCGCAATCGCCAACTCGGTTGGGTTGGTGACCACGACGTCCGCTTTGGGGACTTCGCTGCCAACTCGCTGCATCATCATTTGACGCTGTACTTGGCGACGCCGCGCGGCGACTTGGGGATCGCCCTCGGTTTCTTTCATCTCGTCACGCATCTCCTGGTCGGTCATCATCAACTCTTGCTCGTTCTTCCATTTCTGGAACGCGTACTCAAGAACCGCCAACACGAACAAAGCACCGCCAACCCAAACGCAGGTTCCAATCAGTGCGTCAAATAGCACCGTCGCGATTTGAGGAACCGAAAGTGCGGCAAGTCCGAGGATCGAGTCTTGGTATTTGCGGACAGCGTAATAGGCGACCACACTGATGATGGCGACTTTGAACGAGCCAAATCCAATCTTGGCGACACCCTGCATCGACAGAATGCGTTTGGCACCGGACAGCGGGCTGATGTTGCTGAGTTTCGGTGTGATCTTTTCGGGTGCAATCAGTAGCCCAGTCTGCATCACATTGGCAAGCACTCCGGCGATGAGCATTGCCAACAACAACGGCGTCGCGGCGATCGCCAAGCGTCCGCCGGTCGTCAATAACCAATTGGAGGCGTCCTCGGTTCCAAATGGCGTGATTCGAGGCGTGGACAGGGCATCGGCCAACGCGGCGGCAAGGGTTTCCGCAGCAGGAGCGCCAAGCATCCACAGGGCTCCAAGTGCAGCTAGCAGCAGAGCGGCGGAGGTCAGGTCTTGGCTGCGAACCACTTGGCCTTGTTCGCGAGCCTGCCTGCGCCGCTTCTCGGTCGCTGAATGCTTCTTGTCACCACTGCTATCAGACATGTTCTGTTGCGATTACCTTTTTTGCGTTACCAAATTTTGCTGATTTTTGCTGCCGCAGCCACTAATTCTTGCTCGAAAATCAATCCCACCGAACCGATCGTCAACGTCGTCACCACCAGTAACGCCAACGCGTTGATACTAAGCCCGATCGCCAACACGTTGATTTGCGGCAGCGTTCGGCTGATCAATCCGGTTAGCACATTGCTCAGCAGCAGTGCTGCGACCACGGGGGCCGAGACCCGAATGCCGGCCGTCATTCCAGCGGTCATCTGGTCGACCACTAACGTCATCATCGATTCGTCGAACGTCACTTTGCCCGCAGGCATCGCGTCGAAACTGTCGACCAAAATCCCCAGCAACATTCGGTGGCCACCAAGCCCCAGCATGATCGCTGTGACCAGTAGCCCGATCAAACGAGCCAGCGTTGGCATGCTGCTTGACGTGGTTGGATCCACGGCGTCGCCCAATTGCATTCCGCCCGTGCCAGTGATCGTTTCACCAGCAAGCTGTAATCCAGTAACGATCAATTGGATGGTCGATCCAATTAATAATCCGATCAGCCCTTCGCGAGCCACGGCGATCGTCAATTCAATGAGGTTGTCGATTCGAGGCAGCGAATCATTGTCGACGTGGGCGGCCACCGGCGGAAGCAATAACATCGTGATCGCGATCGCCAATAACGCGCGAACCCGCTTGGGGACTCCCACACCGATCGCGGGCATCGATATCAACAGCGTACTGAGCCGCGTTAATACGAGCACCCCGAGGACAAGATGATCGATCGCCCATTGAACCAGCGACGGAAAATCGGACGGTTCCATTACGGCGACCCTGCGTTCTCAAACACATTTCGCGTGAATTCGACCATCCGGCTCATCAGCCATGGCATGCAGGCGATCATTATCGCTGCCATTGCCAGAACCTTCGGAACAAACGCCACCGTTTGGTCTTGGATCTGAGTCAGTGCTTGCAGCAAACCGATCAGTAATCCGGCTCCCATGCCGACGATCAACATCGGGGCCGCAATCACGACCGCAGTCATCAATGTGGTTCGGCAGAGGTCGACCGCAGCAGGAGCGTCAATCACAAACGTAAGCCTTAAACGAGAGTTCCAAAACTGTCCATCAACATCTGAACCACCAAACGCCATCCGTCGACCAAGACGAATAACAGCAATTTGAATGGCAGCGAGATCACCGCAGGGGGAAGCATCAGCATCCCCATCGAGATCGTCACGCTAGCGACGACAAGATCGACAATCAAA
>CAXBHV010000838.1:0-4073 GCA_963974855.1 uncultured Rhodopirellula sp.
CCTCTCTCGCCCAGCAACGTCATTCTCTCGGATCAGCACAAACTATTTGATTTGTACCGTGAGATGATTGTCCAATTGCAAAACACGAATCCAGGAGTCCAGCCGGACTGCCTTCTCGATGAAATGTGGAAGCGTGAGGAAGACTACACCAGTTTGCTCGGTCACGGAATTGCTTTGCCACATGTCTGGACAGACGAAGTGGAACGAGCCGTTCTCATCGTTGGACGCCCTAAGACTGAAGTCATCTGCCCTCTAACGAATTCAACAATCGAGATCGTGTTCATGCTGGTAAGTCCCTCCGGCAAGCCCGATGAGCATCTACGAAACCTAGCTCAGATCGCCAAGCTGGTTGGCTCCGACGCGAAGCGAGCCAAACTTCGTCGAGCAACCTCTGCGGAAGAACTCTACGAAATCATTACATCACTCTGAGCGCAGACCCCAAAGACAACCGTTTCGTTCCAGCAGCCGGTGTTTGCGGAAAACGTCTTGGCGACTTTTGCTACGTGATTATTTGTAGCTCACGTGCCGGCGAATTCGCTACAATCGAAGGTAACACTCATTTACCGGAGATAATCAAATGTCAGTGCTACAGCGGCGGACTTTCTTAGCTTCCACGGCGGCCGGGTTAGGACTTAGCGGCTTGCTGCAATCTTTGGGGCCTCTTTCGGCTGCCGATGTCACGATCGATCGCGGCATCGCTCGCTTTTCCAGTGACATCGAACCACTGGTACGTTTCTTAGAAGAAACGCCCCAACAATCGATTATCGAAGAGACCGCGAAACGCGTCAAAGCGGGGCTCAGCTATCGCGAATTGCTTGCCGCCTTGTTGCTAGCAGGCGTGCGAAATGTCGAACCGCGGCCCTCGGTGGGATTCAAGTTTCATGCAGTCCTGGTCGTTAATTCGGCGCACTTGGCCAGCATCAGCGGCCCCGACGAGGACCGTTGGTTGCCGATTTTCTGGGCTATCGACAACTTTAAAAGCTCGCAAGCACGTGATGTGCGAGAAGGAAATTGGACGTTGCCGGCGGTGGAGGAATCGGCATTGCCTGCAGCCAATCAAGCTGAAAAGGCACTCCGCACGTCGCTGGACCGCTGGGACGAATCGGCATCCGACGCCGCGATCACTTCGTTGGTCCGTCACTACGGCGCCAATCGAGTTTTTGAGGTGCTCAGTGCTTATGCCGCTCGCGATTTCCGAAGCATTGGACACAAAGTGATCTATCTCTCTAATGCCTTTCGCACGCTGCAAACGGTCGGTTGGGAGTACGCCGAACCGGTGATGCGAAGTCTTGTGTACGCGATGCTGAATCACAACGGCGAACCCAATCCATCGACGAGTGATTTGGAAGCCGATCGGCCAGGCCGGATCAATCGCATCGCCGCGGAAAACATCTCCGCGTCGCTCGCCGGAGGAACGGTCGATGACGTTGCCACGCGAGATCTGGTACGGACGCTGCATGATTGTTCACCGATCGAAGCCAGCGAATTGGTTGCGGAGTTGATTGAAAAAAATATCGCCGTCCAATCGATTTGGAACGGCTTGTTTGCCGCGGCGGGGGAATTGTTGATGCGTCAGCGAGGAATCGTTTCGCTGCACTCTGTCACCACCACCAACGCGATTCATCACGCGTTTTCCGCTGCGACGGACGAGCAGACACGCAAAGTGCTATTGCTGCAAAACGCATCGTTTTTGCCGATGTTTCGCGATGCCGCAGCTGGGCGTGGTGCATTAGACAAAACTCGCATCGATGAACTTGCATCGACGCAGCCCACGGATCATTCGCCTACGGTCGCCGAGGTGTTCGAGACGATGGGCAAGAGCCGGAAAGAGGCGTCGCTTCAGATGTATCAACTGTTATCGGCGGGCGGCAATCCGCAAGACGTCGTCGATCATGCACGCCGTTTGGTCTTTTTGAAAGGCAACGATTCGCACGATTACAAGTTCAGCTCGGCGGCACTCGAGGACTACCGAGTTCTTTCGCCGCCGTGGCGAAACCGTTTCCTTGCCGCATCGACCTTTCAATTGTGCAGCCCCGCCGAAGAGACTCGGCCATTGGTTACGCGGATTCAAAGTGCGATCGGTTGACGCGTAAGTTTTGAAGTTACGCTACTGTATTTGCGGGCGAGTTGTAGCCCGGATCAAGGACGCAGGATCATTGGGTGAAATCCTGTTAGTCGTTTCGACGAACAGTGTGAATCATTTCGTAGCGGAACTCGTCAAGAGTTTCGGGGGCATAAAGAGAAGTGCTTCACAGTGTTCGCCAAAACGGCCAATTTACTGAAAGACTCCTGCCTAACTGCTTAGAGGTAGAGGCGAGGCGATTGATTTCCATCTTTCGCTGATGCGACAGGGAATCACCCCAGCACGCGGCGCCACCACGGCTTGGGCTCGGGTGGGGCATCGAGCTGGTAAACCGGCAGCGGACGGGTCCGATCCACGTTGCCTTCGTGTGGATACTGCTGAGACTCGGCCAGCTCATCTGGGGATGAAAATTGAATCTCTAATTCCAACGCACCCACTTGCACCACTTGGTTCGGCATCAAGATATGCTGCTGGATTCGATTGTCATCGACATAGATTCCGTTGGTGGACCCCAAGTCTTTGATCACCAAGCCTTCGTCGCCATTAAGCGAAAATTGGCAATGTTGGCGACTGATCGAGTGATGGTTGATGCACAGGTTGGATTCGGGATCACGTCCCAAAATCACCGGCGGTTTGAACGTCCAACTGCGGCGATTCAGCCCAGGGACCTCGTTTTTAAGCACAAGCTTGTAAATCATGATTTGTACCATCGACTTCGGAAGAAAAGAAAGCGTCAGGGTTTTCGTCGGGGCCGCGGTCGGCAAAATCATTTTGATTCAGCCGCTATCAAAGATCCGCAAAGGAAGGCACCAGTTGTTTCCATTCTAGTACTGGCGTGGCAGCATTCGTACTGGACTTTGTCCACTTCCGCCAAATTGTTGTGCAAAAGTCGCCAAAAACGGTACAAAAACTCATCTTGGGGTTTGGGGGACGTTGCCGTTACACTGTGGTCCGGATCTTCTCTTCTTCGTTACATTGGCGGCAAGGATGTGCCTGTGACCACCGACGACTTTTTGCTCGACCAACTCGAGCGAACGCAGCAGGAACAAACGCATCGTCGTCGCGAAAATCGCAACCGACGGCGGCGATATTACCTGCTCGGCGGACTGCTGTTCGTTGGATTCTTGTTGCTTGCCGCCCCCAGCCTGGTGAGCCATTCACCGGTCGGCCGGTCGATGGTCGCTCGAGCCGCCGCGGCTTACGGGTTTGATGGCAGAGCCGAAGGAATCCGTGTCGGCTGGGTGACGCCGCTTCGAATCACCGGTTTGACCATCGAGGGACGCGAAGCGGGCAGCAAATTCAGGGTTGAGCAACTCGATACTGAATTGACCGTGATGGACCTGATCGGGACCACGAAAAGTGATCTTGGTGCGATCCTGGTGCGTGGTGTCGACATCCAGTGTGATGTTCGCGATGGGCAAAGCAGTATCGAAGAGGATCTCCGAATCCTGCTGGAACAACCGGCCACCGATGCCCCCGCCACCACCGCGATGATCGACATCAGCGACGTTACCTTGACGGTCAAAGACGCAACAAGCGGCGAGACTTGGCGATTATCCCAAGCGAGCACGAAGTTAGAACTGCGAGAGGAATCATTACAAAGTCGATTTACCGGCGTCCTGGCCGAACCCCGTGGCAGCCAGGGATCGCTGCAAGGAGCGATCGAGTTCGATTTTGGTTCGCTCGATAATTCCAGTTCAGCCGCACCGTGGAACATTGATCTCACGTGTGACTCGCTGCCGTTATCCGTCGTCTCTTTGGTTCGCCGACGCATGAGTGCGTATGCGGATCAGATTCCAGCTCAATTGGTAGGCGATGCCACAGGAAATCTGAAAATTCGCGGCAGCCGTGATGGATCGGTGGACGCCAACGTGACTCAATTCCAAGTTCGCAATCTCGAAGCGGCAAATCTGCAACAAGACGCCCGCCGTTGGACCAATAAGCTGGCGATGCTTGATGGCCGCTTGACGCTGCAAAACGAACGTGTCAT
>CAXBHV010000839.1:0-4068 GCA_963974855.1 uncultured Rhodopirellula sp.
ACCGCCCGCCATTTATTGTTCCGAACGTCCTAAGGATAGATTGGTTTAGACGCCGTTAAGGGTTCGTATGGTGCTCGTTCACGAGCACGACTTTACCTTGATCGACACCCTTTTCCACGCGTTGATGCGCGGCGGCTGCATGAGCGAAGTCAAAGCAGCTATCGATGGTGATCGTCAATTTGCCTTGTTCGTACAAGTCGATCAGTTTGCAAAGATCGTCACCACACGGTTTTGCCAACATCACCGTCCCCGACTTTGCCAGCGGCCACGTGACGAGCGTCATCAGCATGCCTTTTATGTCGGGCTCGGTTGACACATATCGACCGCCGGGGTTGAGCACATCGCGTGATTCGAAATAGCCCGATTTTCCGGCGGCATCGAAGATCAGATCCCAGCGTTCGCTGGACTCGGTAAAGTCGACTTTTTCGTAGTCGTAGAAATGATCGGCTCCGAGCGACATGCAAAACGCTTCGTTGTCACCACTGGCGACGGCATCAACATGGCATCCGAAGGCCTTGGCAATCTGAACCGCGAACATTCCGACGCCTCCGCTAGCACCGTTGACGAGCACGTGGTCGCCCGGTTCCATATTGCCATGATCTCGCAGCGACTGCAGCGCGGTCGTGCCCGCCAACGGGATCGCCGCAGCTTCTTCGATCGTCATCGAGTCGGGGATCTTTGCAGTAACGTCGATCGCACACGCTGCGTAATCGGCGAGTGCGCCCCCACGGGCATGGTCAAGAAACGCGATCACTCGATCGCCAGGCGAAAATAGTGCGTCGTCATCACAATCGGCAATCACGCCTGCGACGTCGTAGCCCGGAACGCGTGGAAATCCGCCCGGCAGCAACCCTTTCATTTCGCCGCTGCGAAGTCGATAGTCGATTGGATTGACGCTCGACGCCAATACCTTGATCAACACCTGACCGGGAAGCCGACGAGGAATGGGAAGACTGGCTAAATGCAGCACATCGGCGTCGCCGTAGTCGTCGTACACGACGGCTTGCATTGTGTCATCGGTAGGGTGGTGATTCACAGCAGTCGATCCTCTGAAACTTAATTCAAAAATTGAAAATTCAAGTCGCGGCTAGGCATCGCTCACAGCGTGTGCGATATGCGACTCAATCGGACATGAACGAACAATAAATGACTAAGGTGCAATTCACGTACCAGCGTCGCTGCGCCCGATCACGGTCGGCTTCGTGCCTGAAGTAGAAGTTCTGAGCAGCATTGTGCGGCTTTTCATTGTGTTAGGCTGAAGCGAATGAGTAGTCTTGAGCAAGAACAATTCGACACGGCAATCAAACTTCGTCATCGAGAACGGACTCGTCGTCGTTATTTTGTCACGACGGTTGCAATCATGGTCGCCGCTTGGTGTGTCGCTGTCGCCGCCGCGTGGGTGTGCAATACCATGTTTTGGAATGTCATCCCCGGAGGGACCACGTTCATCTTGGTGCTCTCGACAGGATTGACCGCGATCTCCACCGGTATCATTATCGCCGCTGCACTACAAATTGCGGTTTGGTGGCAGTGGCCTGTACCCCATCAATCGTCTTGGAAGTGGTTCGCGGTGCTGGTGGCGTGCTACGTAGTGGCAAATCTGTACCCGTACATGGACACCGATATTTGGGAGATATTTGGTGAGCGGTGGTTCTTTCTGCTTGCCCTGACAATGGCCTTCTATCTGATGGTGATACCACTTTATTTGCTAGGCATGCGAATCCCCGGTCGACTTTGGCAGTTTCGCCTGCTTGACTCTTTGGACGAAGATTTGCAGGGCAAGCAATTTCCGCCACCGAATCAACACTGGAGTATCGCCGGTTTCATTTTCCTGACGCTCTTGGTGGCATTAATGATGGCGATGTACCAGGGGATGCGCAAGCTGTTTGAAACGGAAATCGGCGGCTCCGTCACCGTTTATTATCCGCCGAATGATCTGGTCATGATGATCTACCATGGCGTCGATATCGGAGTCGATCTGATAGTGTTGTGGGCCGCCGCCTTGAGCAGCTTGAGTCGACACCGTGGCGCCATCGTGTTGGTGCTGTTATCGGTGACGCTTTCCGTTGTTGCCGAAATGGCGTACATGTCGATCTTGACGGACACACAGTCCTTTATCGACATGGGCTGGTTTGAATCTATCATTCGCTATGCTTTCGAAGGCGTCACCTGTTACTTCGTTTTGCTTTGGTGTTTCCGTCGCTGGCGAATTGCTGGTTTTGAAATGCGAGGATGGGTTCAGCGACGCGAACTGGCACCTCGGTAGTGGGCTCCGAATTCCGCCAGCACATTCACGTTGCCAGCGACAATCACATCGATTGCGATATTATTGCGGCTCTGGCTTTACGCCCCAATTGTCGTAGTTCTTGGCACTGTCGGCATTCCAAGTCGGCGAGGATCCCCACAGCGGGACCGTCGCCAGAGACGCTTCCCATTCCCCCAACATCTGGTAGAGCTGTTCGGCACGCGAACGGTCGGCATCAAAACGGTCGTCGGCTTCGGCAAGATCGCTGGTGACTTGAAATAATTGAGCGGGACGATGCGAGAGCGTAATCAGTTTGTCCTTGCCATCGCGAATCGCCCTCTGGCCTTGCAATCGCCAAAACAGGGTGCGACGAGCTGGATCCGATTTTCCCTGCAGCAGTGGCAACAAATTGATGCCATCGTAGGCTCCGTATTTTTCCTCGGCACGATGACGATTACGTTTGTCTTCATGCGAAGGAGCTGGTTTCAGTGGCAACAGATCCGCTCCGGCCGCTGCCATGAACGTCGGCAACACATCTAGGCTCGAGACTACCGCGTCGGTTCGTTTGCCCGCAGGTAACTGCCCAGGCCACGACCAAATCATCGGCACGCGAATGCCTCCTTCTCGCATACATCCTTTGACACCCGAAAGTGGCCCATTCCAACTGGCGTTATTGGTGGCCCCTCCGTTGTCCGAGAAGAACACGATCAAGGTCTGCTCGAGTTGACCGGTTTCTTCCAGATACGACCGCACGCGTCCCACTCCTCGATCCAACGCGTACATCATCGCGGCATAAGTGCGACGTTTGGGGTCGCTGATGTGAGCGAACTTTGCCAGGTCCTGATCGGTTGCCTGCATCGGAGTATGAGGCGCGTTGTAGGACAACATCAACATCCAAGGCTTCGCTTCGCTGGAATCGTGCTGAGTTTGGATCCAGCGAAGTGCTTCGTCGGTAAAGAAGTCGGTTAGATAGGGGCTGGAAAACTCGCGAAGCGGTTCTCCATTACGCTGCAATTGGTGCTTCGCTGGTGTGGGAAAGTAATTGTGGCTGCCGACCAACATGCCACAAAAATGGTCAAAGCCGCGAGCGGTGGGGTGATGAGCGTCCTCGCTGCCCAAGTGCCACTTGCCAATCAGTGCGGTAGCGTAACCGGCCGAGCGAAGTTGATCCCCCAGCGTGTGTTCGCTCGGCGGCAATCCCAGTAACTCCTGGCGTGTTCCATAGGCGGCAGCGGATTGATTCAAATTCGATTCGTAACCAAATCGACGTGGATCGCGTCCCGTCAAAAGTCCGGCACGCGACGGCGAACAGACCGAGCTGGTGACATAGGCCTCGCTACAAAAGACCCCCGATTTCGCCAACGAATCAAGATGGGGCGTCTGCAAATGTTGGCTGCCGGTGTAGCCAAGATCGCCGTACCCCATATCATCGGCTAACACGATCAACAAATTGGGATGCCCAACCGACGCCGCAGACACGCCACTGTGACAGACTCCGAAAAAAGCGGCGAACGCAACCAGCGTCGCAGAAAAGTACCGAAAACGCCACGAAATAACGGTCGCCGCGTTGTCGTGTGGTTTTGAGCTCATGATGTCCTGTGCGGGGCAAATTCGCGTGTTAAAAATTCCTCGGTGGCTGACCAATATATTAATCCACAAACGTGAGCCGTGGGCCGTAAGGCACCGGGTACTGCATGAGACCCGGCCGCTTAAGTGCTAGTGGCTCACTAAGGCACTGTTCGGGAATAACTTCGTCAATCCAGTTTTGTTACAAATCACGCCGGTGAAGTGTTTTCTCTGTAGTGGACGAGGCCACGAGTCCC
>CAXBHV010000840.1:0-4063 GCA_963974855.1 uncultured Rhodopirellula sp.
GCCTCGCGGCTCAAATCGCTGCGAAGCCAAGCCAGCAAGGCCGAACGTTATCGCCAAGCATCGGATCGGCTCAAGGAGCTGAGAACGCAAGTCGCCTGGACCGATTGGGCCGATCTGTCGAGCGAACTCGAAACGTTCGAACAAGACCTGATCGATGCAGTCGCTCGCCACAGCGAATTGCAAACCTTGCGTGAATCGATGACCGAGCAGCGACAGGCTGCCGATATGCAATTGCAAACGATTGCCGAGCAAGCTCGTGCGATCGAAGAAAAACGCTCGTCGGCGTTGCAGCGGATCGCCGAACTCAACGGCCGACGTTCGGCCGACACCGCAGCGATTAAGGACTTGCGAACCAGCGTTGCGAAATCACTTGTTCGCGTTCGCTTGCTGCAAAACCAAGCAGGCTCGGCCGCAGCCGAACTGCGAAACGCAAACGAGCGACTTGCACAATACGAATCCGAATTGGCTGCGGTGCAAAAACGCGGCAGCGAAGCGGAGACGCGGCGGGACAAGATCCAAGTCGAAGTCGATGAAGTTCGCAAAAAACGTGACGAAGTTCAACACAAACATCTCGCCAGTGTTCGTCGCGTCGCTGATCTCGAAGCGTCACGGCAACGCAGCGAACAACAAATTGCCGAAGTCAGCCGGTTACTAGCCAATCTTGGCAAACGCATCGCGGCGGCGAAAGCGTCGTTGACCGAAGCGGAAAAGGAATCGGGCGTTGCCAAAACCCGAGTCGCATCGCTCGACGAGCAAATTGAACACGCGGCAAAAGAAGTTGAACTGGCCGACGCCAAATTGCAAGAGAGTCGCCGCACTTTGGCGCGGCGACGCGAAGAAGCGTCGGCACTGAAAGTCCGACTACAAGGGGTCACCGAACGCTTGAGCGTGCTGCTGGATCTGCATCGCCGTCAAGAAGGGGTTTCGGGAGGCGTCCAGTCGATCCTGCAAGAAATGAGCGGCTCGGATGACCCGATCGCCAAAACGATGCATGGAATTGTCGCGGCGTGCTTTGAGGTCGACACGCATGTCGCGCCGCTGATCGATGCGGCATTGGGACAGAGGGCTCAGTACGTGATCGTCAGCGGTGGCAACTTGCAAGAGGCGATCTTGTCGGGCAAGTTAAAAATCAACAGCCGCGTCGGTCTGATTCGACTCGATGAATTACCGCGACGACGCCCTGGTGACCGTATCCGACTCGATGGACTCAAAGGAGTTATCGGGCGAGGCGACCGCATGATCAAATGCGACGCGATGTTTGAACCACTGTCGCGTCACTTACTCAGCAGCACTTGGTTAGTTGATTCGCTTGGGACGGCACTGGGTCTGCGAAAACTAAGTGGTGCGGGATTGCGATTTGTGACCGCAACCGGCGAATTACTTGAGACCGATGGTACCGTCGTCGTCGGTCCTGCCAGCATCTCGACCGGTTTGATTAGCCGCCGCAGCCAAATCACGGCCGCCGAACAAGAGATCAAACACTACCAATTCCAACTAAAAGAAACCGAGGCTGAATCTGAGCGATTGGCGTCGTTGGTCGATGATCAAGCCGCCGAACTCGGCCGCATCGAGCAAAAACATCGCGGCCAAATCACCGAGCGTGCTGCCGCAGTCGCCGATTTGCGTCACGCGCAAGAACGCTATCTGTCCCTCAAAACGGCTCACGACGAACTTGATGCCGAAGTCGTCGCCGCGAACCAGACTCGCACGACCGCAGACCGTGAATACGCCGCCATGGGCAGCCGCATTGCTAGTGGCCAGCAAGAGATCGAAACGCTCGAGATGGAAGCCGCCGAGATCGACGAAATGCTCTCGGGCGCCCAAACCGAACTGCAGTCCGCGACAAGCGAAGTGATGGCGATCTCCGTCGATATCGCTCGCGCAGAACAGAAACATGAAGCCTTGTCCACGACGATGCAGCAACAGCGTCGCGACCAAGGTCAACGTGAAGCCGCTGTGGCGGAAGTCCGTGCCCAAGCCGAACAGGGACGTACGCGACTCGACGAACTCACCTTGCGAGTGCTCGAAGCAACCAGCCGGTTAGCGACGCTTAGCTGGGAATCAGACGCCAGTACGCATGAGCTTGCGGCGCTGGCCGAATCGGCTGCGAAAGTTCGTGCCGAGAACCGTCAAATCGTCAAAGCCAGCGAAGACGCGATCAAGCAAACCAGTGTCGCCAGCGAAGCCGTTCACTCGATCACCGCCAAACGAGACAACGCAAAAGTCCGCCGAGACACGTTGGCCGATCGGCTGCTCGAGGACTATGAAATCGACCTTCGCAACTCCGAGCCACCTGAGGATCTCGAAGCTCCCGAAGATCGCAAAGCGGTCGAAGACGAGATCACCGAACTGCGTGCTCAACTGCAGCGGACCAGCAGCGTCAACATGGAAGCACTCGAAGAACTCGAGGGACTGCAATCACGCTACGACGAACTGCACGGTCAATATCAAGACTTGACTGCCGCTAAAGATTCGCTGCAACGAATTATCGGTCGCATCAATGCCGACAGCCGCCGATTGTTCCTGGATACGCTCGAAGCCATTCGCCAAAACTTCCAAAAGCTTTATCGCAAGTCTTTCGGTGGTGGTCACGCCGATTTGATTCTCGAAGAGAACGAAGATCCATTGGAAGCGGGTGTCGAGATTGTCGCCACCCCGCCTGGAAAACCGAGCTTCAGTAACTCATTGCTCTCGGGCGGTGAAAAAGCGTTGACCGCGGTGGCGCTGCTGATGTCGATCTTCCAATACCGGCCAAGTCCGTTTTGTGTGCTGGACGAAGTTGATGCACCGTTTGACGAAGCGAATATTGGTCGTTTCGTGACGGTACTGAACGAGTTTTTGGATCACTCCAAATTCGTCGTGGTCACGCACAGTAAGAAAACGATGACCGCCGCGACCACCTTGTACGGCGTCACAATGCAAGAGTCGGGCGTCAGCAAACAAGTCTCGATCCGCTTCGAAGACGTCAGTGAAGACGGCGAGATTAACGAAGGCGAAGCCGCCTAACTCTATCCACTTTGTAAGATTGGTGGTGGTTCAGCGACTGCCTGGGGTTGGATAGGGTCCCGATGGAATACTAGAGAATTTAGCGGGATCAATGACGTAGCCGGGGACGCTCAAAAACGCATTGGAGATGTACGCTGCCGCTTGAGACCATTGAAGATCAATGATTTCTTGTTCGGTCGTCTTCTCAGGATCATCACGCCAAGAAGCGGTTGACGATAACTGGATCGGCGTTTCGCGACTCCACCGTTCTTTTCCGTCCACATTCCAAGAGACTCGCACCGTGACTTTGTGCTCCGGCACTTCCTCGTCATCTTTGCGAGGTAGTCTTTGAATTCTCAGTCCTGAAAATCTCGATTGTGTGACGACAATTGTCTTTCCCGTTTTCTCGATTTTTGTATCGACTTGAAGCGTGATTCGCTGTCCCTCTGCAACTTTTAAGTTAAGGCGTTTGACGCAATTGTTCATGGCTGCGTCGCACTTTGATGCCACTTCAGCGGGCGCAGCATGATTCGATTCGACGCTGATCGTCGATCCGGGTTGCACAAGGTAGATGTCGTTCGTTGCATCGGAGTCAGGCTTGTTGATCGGTGCGATTTTCACCGCATTCAAGAATTGCCCTTGCAAACTCTTTTCGTGCCAAACCAGAGGACCAGCTTTCGTCCAAGCAGGTTTGGCCTGGAATTTATAAATGGGCAATCCGGTTTCTAGATCAATCATCAATCGCCCACCCACAATGCCCGTTTTGTCATCGATCCAGGTGAAGCCTCCGAACGTCGACTCTGAATTACCTGGTCGCTCCCAAATATCGCCGGGGATTGGAACTCGAAGTGTTTCTTTGCCGGTCTTCAAATCGTAGATCACCAATATTTGTGCATAGTTTTCTGCGACGGTGCAGGCGAGTTGTGTTCCATTCCAGTGGAACGTGGGTTGGATCCAGCCAGCACTGTGTGTTCCGCCAAGGATCGCTAGAGTTTCACCTGTAAGCACGTCAATCAGAATTAGGTGGTTTCCCGACCATACGGCAAGATGCCGATGGCTGACACTCAACCCAGGCTGA
>CAXBHV010000841.1:0-4059 GCA_963974855.1 uncultured Rhodopirellula sp.
CTTGTTGGGGGTGACGCAGATGTAGACCCCTCCTGGCTTCAGTGATCGAAAGACATTTTCAAGCTGCTCCAACGCATCGTCCGGATGCAAGTGTTCCATTAATTGATTGCTGTACGCAACATCCACGCTTTGTTCCGGCACATCAATGCTGGTGCCATCGGATATGATGATCTCAAAGTTATCAGGGGTTGCGAGGTTTCGCGTGATTTCCGTCGAAACGTCAACTGCAATTACCTTACCCACCTTGCTGGCCATCGCTAATGAGACACTGCAATCGCCAGGGCCGATTTCTAAATAGGTTGCATCGTCGGTTGCCAATTGCTTGAGAAACTTGACTTTGTTCTCGACACTTCGACGAAGCGCGTCTGGAGGCAGCGGCACATTCCAACCGGGGATATTGGGAACGCGTTTGCAAATCTCGTCGTAAAGTGAGGTATAAAGCTGTTTGCGATCTTCCTTGTTCGAATGACGAAGTTGGTCCGAAAGTTCTCGTTCAACAGCATAGTGGTGGCAGATTTCATCCGCGCTACGTTGATCACTGCCTGGTTGCCGATGCATGCGAATCTTGGAACGATCCACTTTGGTGTCAGATTGCCGCGTAGGTGATGAGGTCGTCGGTACGGCACGGTCGGTATCAGTTGTCATGACGAGAGGCATCTTCGCTGTAATGGTGTGAATTGATCAGGCTCTTGAAAATTGTTTCATGAGCAATTACTCAATTTTCCAAGCCGCTTTGGGATGCAACACGGCATCGGTCGCACCACTGACACCGCCGATGTCCATTGGGAATTTGTCGGACACGTAGCGGTTTCCGCCTCGCGCGCCCCAAACGATGACTTTGAAATAGATCGAGTAGAGACCGGGGTTGAGCCACATCGCAGGCAAGCCCACACGAATGTCATACTCCTTGCCAGGAATGTGCGTTCCTATTCCTAGATCGGTGCTCTCTTCTTTTAAGTGAAAAAGCTGGTGGCCGTGCATGTCTTCGAGAATGCAGTACAACGAAAAGCCGCTAACTTGAGTATCCAGTTTCAGTTTGGAACAAATCGTCATGCCACGACTTTGGTCAATCGCTGTACCATCAGGCGTTTCGATCGCGATTCGACCGAAACCTTCTCGCAGAGATTCTGCTTCGTTTTGCCCATCTTTTGAGTCAGCAGCACCGACGGAATGAAAGTACCTCGCGATGCACTGACTCAGATTTCCGGCATCTGCGACTTGTCCACTTTCGAGGTAGATGCCTTTGCTGCACAGCGAGCGAATGGCTCCCATATTGTGACTAACGAACAAGACCGTCCGTCCTTGTTCCGCCACATCCTCCATACGGCCGAGGCATTTCTTCTGGAAAGCCGCGTCGCCCACGGCTAATACCTCGTCGACCAATAGAATTTCTGGTTCAAGATAGGCGGCGACGGCAAAAGCGAGGCGTAGATACATCCCGCTGCTGTAACGTTTGACCGGGGTCTCAATGAAGTTTTCGACCTCTGCAAAATCAACGATCTCGTCAAATTTACTTTCAATCTCTCGTTGTTTCATACCGAGGATTGCACCGTTCAAAAAGATATTTTCGCGTCCTGTCAATTCTGGATGAAAGCCGGTGCCAACTTCTAGTAGCGATCCCACTCGTCCATGGACATCCGCATAACCTTGCGTCGGGTCTGTAATCCGCGAGAGAACCTTCAGCAGTGTGCTTTTCCCCGCACCGTTACGACCGATCACTCCCACCACATCGCCGCGATTTATTTCAAACGAAACATCCTTTAAAGCCCAGAATGAATTGGTCGCCGACCGTCTTCGCAGAGCAGAGGCAGCGGCAGAGAATGGCGACCTCATGACTCGCATCATGTTCTCGCGAATCGTTTGGTAGCCATCTTGCTGAGCACCAATCTGATACTCTTTGCCGAGATTGACGGCACGGATTGCGATTTCACTCATCAATTGATGCGGGGGGTAATGTAGGAAGCTGATCTGTTTTGTCCACAACACAGACCAATACTGATCCATTGCCAGACAAAGAAACTGTTGTCGCTTTCACCTTCACAGAAGCGTTGCCACTGCTGGTGAACTAAATCGCTGTCGAGCCATTGCCCGCCATAGCAATTTAAGGCGACGTTGATTTGGTCATTGGCCCAGCAACGCAACGGACCGCGAAGCCATTCGCGTTGCGGGGTTTGGACCGGGCGTTTTGGACTTTGGCGAAGATTCTTCGGAATCATTTGGGATGCAATTTTTCTCAGCAATCGTTTTCCCGTCTCTCCGACCCGTTTTCGCTCGCTTGGTTGGCGAAAAGCGAGTTCGAATAAACGGTGGTCCAAAAAGGGCTCGCGAAGTTCAGTCGAAACCGCCATTGATATTCGATCGTTAAAGCGAAGCGCTCGGGGAAGCTTGGTATGACGCGCGTCACGATATTGCACTCGGCGGAGCGAGTCGGGGAATACATCCGCCATTGGATACGACCCGCTCAATGGGGCGAGTTTGCGAAACTCTTCGATCAAACAATCCGATCGCATGATCGGTCCGCGTGTTCCCTGGACCGTGGAAACCTGTGCCGAGTTATTTTCAATCGCAGAGGCATAGTAGTCGTAGCCCGCCCAAGCTTCGTCCATCCCTTGGCCGTCAAGCAGAACTGTAATTCCTTCGTCTTTCGCTCGCGCCATCAACTTTGCGTAAGCCAACGTCGGCAGGCCGCCAAAGGGTTCATCTTGAGCACGTGAAATGGCCTCGGCCAAGGCTGGGACTTCATCATGCGACAACAACCCGACCGACAATGGATGTCGTGTTTGAGCAAGCATTTGCTTGACCCAAGGAAGCTCGTCGTACTCGGGATCGCCCGTGGCAAACGTAAATACGCGAACTTCACTGTCGTCCCCTTGAAGCTCGTGAATCAGTCCCAGCAAGAGTGATGAATCTAGCCCTCCGCTCAAGTTCACTCCGACCGGAACATCGCTTCGGAACCGGAGTTGAACGCTCTCTTTTAGCAACTCTAAATACTGCGCGCTGACATCTTCTTCGCTTCGCGAGTCATATTCATTGCCAACGCTTTCGGCAAGGTCGTACCATCGCTGGATTTTGGTGTCGCCTGCACTCCACCTCATCAGATGTCCGGGCGGAAGCGACTGAATTTCTTTCCAAAATGTTCGCTCACTGTGGTCGTACAGCCCCGACCCAAGAAACGTGGACCATGTCAATGGGTCCGGCTCGGCGGGAATGCCACTTGCATGAATCGCTTTGATTTCACTTGCAATGGTCAGCGCACCGCTTGTGGCATGATGGTAGTAGATCGGTTTGACGCCAAAGCGGTCACGAACAGCAAGCAATTCTTGCTGTTGTTCATCCCAAATCAAAACGGCAAACATGCCGACAAATTTGTCAAAACAGGCCTCGCCCCATTTTTGATAAGCGGCGAGAATGACTTCGGTATCGGTGCGACTTCGAAATGGATAATCACTGAGTTGGTCGCGTAGTTCAAGATAGTTATAGACTTCGCCATTGAACGCAATCCAATAGCGACCGTCGGCACTGCACATGGGTTGGCGACCGGCGTCCGACAGATCGATGATGCTTAGCCGGTTGTGCCCAAGTGCCGCGGCTGATCGCGGATCCACATAAGTGCCCGACGCATCAGGGCCGCGATGATGTTGGCTTGCGACCATGGCATCGATTGCCAAGACGTCTCGACCGAACAGTCCTGAAATACCACACATCGACTAAGTTGCTTCCTGGATTTTTGCCATCAGAGCTTCGGCGCGACGAAAATCGTCCATTGTGTCGATGTTCACGCGGAATTCAGGATCGACGGGAACGCCGAGGACATGCTTTCCATACAAGCTATTCTGCAGCATCAGCACATCACGACGCGTCACGTATACAGACCCTTCGCGATGATACGCCGGAGGTAATTCTTGACGACGTGCAATCGGCGTCGATTCGCCTGTAGCAATTTTTAGGCCCCCATTATCGTCCATAAAGTATGTCCAATGGGGATTGAATTCGGCGGGAACAGCCGCAATCGTCATGACAGCATCCGCTTCGCTGCTTGCTAACAGTTCAACGCAGCGA
>CAXBHV010000842.1:0-4042 GCA_963974855.1 uncultured Rhodopirellula sp.
GACTCAATCCATCCATGTCATTGTCGACATCGAAGCGGACACGTGCATCAAGATTGACCTCGCCAACATCCATCATCCAATCCGTGGCAACGGCAAAGTCACCAACAATGGGAACCGCTTCATTAAGCCTTCGATCGTGCATTGCAGTCGGCGGCATCATCCGTCCGCTTAAATCGGCGAGTGCGCGGGTCTCACGCTCTAATATTTCCACACGTTCCGCTTCCGCCAACGCTGATTCACTAACATTTTGTGTGGCCGGGCGATAAGCGAATGTGCAACTTGTGCTCTGTCGTATCGCGGTGCGGCGGATTCCCTCGGAAAAGAATGCTTCGATTGCATCCTGGACGTTGCTAAATGTGTTGAGTAGGTTCGTTTGCACCAAGCCCAGTGACAACTCGGACTTGACCGGATTGCCTTGTGGATCCGTCACCGTGATTTCGACAGTCAAGTCGTCACCCGGCCTCAATTGTTGTGAATGCGGTTTCAGCGCGATCTGCAGTGTTTGCGATACACGAAACTCACTTTGCGCCGAGTGAAACTGATTCTTGGTCATCACCGCTACCGACAAAAAGACGTTGGGCGCGAACGATGATTTCATCGGCAGCTCGATTTTGTTGTCGCCCGAGGCAAGCGTGACAAGTTGATAGTCGAGAATCGACGCACCTTCGAATGTTAGCAGAGCCAGCGCCGGTGCCTCGCGCCAATGCAGATTCACGGCTGCATTATCACCTACATGGTAGCGATGACGATCCGCCAGGATTCTCAGTCGCGTGGTGTCCTTGTCGCCGGAGATGCGAATTCGATTCTCGCCACTGATCCTGTTTTGAAATTGGTCAGTCCCCGTGGCACGAATCACGTAGATGCCCGGTTCATCAAGGTTTAGCGTTAACCGGGCCTCGCCATCGTCATCGTCACTGGAAAGATCATGGCTCTCGACGAGCTTCTCGCCCGGGCGGCCATCGGTGACGGTTTGCATGAAAATTTCAACACTTAGAGGCGTCTCGATCGGTTTCCCGGCAGGGTCAGAGACTTTGAAAAGGGTTTCAAATGACTCTCCATTTAGGAACACATCCCGCGTGGAGGAGGCTGCGATTTCAAATCCACGCGTGGACAGAAACACCGTGTGTGTCGTGGTCAGATTCCGCTGGGGATTTTCAACCGTCAAACGAAGGGGTTGCGATTCGTCAAACGAGGTCGTGTCGAATTCGATCGATAGTTTGCCCTCTTTATTGGTTTCGCCTTCGGAAACTGCTGCGTCGTTGCCGAGTCGATAGCGAATCGATTCGTTTGCCAACGGTGTGCCGTAGTAATACTTCAACTGCACCGTGGCTCGAATGGTTTCGCCACGATGATAGACTTGTTTTTCCGGTTCGACCGAAAGCTGGACAGGCTCGAGTTTGTACTCACTGACTTTAAACGTTGTCTCGAACGACAAGGTTCCCACGCGATCCGATTCACCCGAAGTGAGGCGGTGCAAATGAACGCGATAGTCGCCGGGTGTCGCGGTGCTCGGGAGCAGAATATTGCCGTTGACCGTGCCAAAGTCGCCAAGTGAAACATCACTTGATTGCAATTGACGTCCTCGCGAGTCGTAAACGTCGAGCTTAAACTTCTCGCCTGTTTTATAGGTGTGGCGATCTTGGTCGACCCAGCGCACGACACCCTTGATATTGACAAGCTGTCCGCTGCGGTACGCAGGGCGGTCGGTATACAAGTATCCTCGCGGCGTCAGCCCCACGGCGAAATCGAGCCCGTTCAAATTGGTGACTGTCGAAGCCATGTGGCCTTCCAGGACCGCGAACACACGCAAATCCTTGATCGACCGAAGTTCGCTCAACTGCGTTTGTAAAATGCCGTCGTCGCCGGTGATTTCTTCGGCGAAAACCTTGTCCCCATCGCTCATCAGCACACTGACCCCGGCGGCAGGTTCGCCTAGTCGCATGTTTTCGGCGAATAGGAACAATTCATTGCGAGATGATTTCACGAGGATGTCGATGTCGCTGACGACCACCATCGTGGTCGCTTCGAGTTTATCGCTCGATACTGTAACGGCGGTCACCGAAGGGCCATCCACGGGGATTTCGACATCCCCTTCGACTTGTTTGTATTGCTCGTTGTTATCGATCTTGTGAACAAATTGCGAGTCGGGATCGATCAACGCGATATCGAGTGTCTCAATCCCGCTGGCCAAATGCATCTTGCGGAAATAGTCAATCATGTCGACGCGATACGTTTTAACCGTCACGTTTTCCAAGTTGCGTGTGGTTAACTTGATTCGCGGTTGTTCGTCGCTGCGAAATTTCCGTTCCGTGACAATCTGCAGCGTGGGCGACGTCAAGCGGCTGATGCGTTGTACCGCGCGGACGTTATTGCGGACTTGTTTGTAAGCTTCGAGCGCTTCCTTCAGTTCCCCGAGGCGTTCTTCCAAAGTGATGCCGATCATAAACGAAGCAATGGACGCTTCGCTGGTATCGGGGTATTTGTTGACCACGCGTCGCCAATCGGAAATCGCATCTTGGAAAAGCTGCTTGGTCTGGTTGTCTAAATCAACGGACTGAGCCGACTTGCCATCTTCGATCGCCTTGGCAACACGTTGACTGTGCAATGCTTCTGCCTCGGACGACTTCATTTCACCAAGCGTCAACAAGATCTTCGCAGCGCGTGCATCGAGCGGATGTTTGTTCAGAAAAGTGCTCCACAAATCACGAGCCTCTCCGTACTTTTCCTGCCTCTTTGCGCATGCAGCCTTGGCGAATTCGGTATCGACGATCCGTTTTTGGACTTCGGGCCAATGAGGGTCCGTTGGGTGGTTTTCCAGGAAAGCTCTCCAGGCGGCAATTGCTTCATCAAACTTCTCTTGCGCCAAGTACTGTTGTCCAAGCATTTGACGCGCAACAGCGACTTCGGGGGTTTCGGCATAGGCAGGGGTGTCAACCAAGGATTCCAGGCGTTCCGCCGCTTGAGTGTGGCGACGATGGTGTGCAAAGCCTTGTGCGATCTCCAGCTCTGCTTTCGACGCAAGTTCGTGTTCGGGATGGTGACTTAGAAACCGCTCCGCCGCAGTGGTCGCTAATTCTAAATCGCGAATCGAAGCTGGAGTCGGAAGGCCATACGTATGAGCCACTTCGTATTCCGCGCGAGCAAGGTATTCATCAATGGCAACGGTGTCTTCACCCGCGTCGACCGATTTCCATGAACTCAAAAAGTCCTGCCAGGTTTTCCGTGCCTCGACGTTTTTACCGAGTTTCAGCTCGACATCGCCCAGCCGAAATGTCGCTTCGGCAACAATGACCGGCGGCGCTGCGGCGTCCGATTCGGGATCGTCACGTTTGTACTTTTTCAAAAAATCTTGGTAGGCTAAACGCGCCGCTCCATAAGATTGCAATTCTTCCTGGCAACGGGCGATGCGGAATTCAATCGTTTGTCGCAGCGAGGCCGATGGTCCAAGTTTCACCGCCTCGATGTAATAGGTGAGTGCTTGTTTGTAGTCGGGCTTTTTCAACTTCGAAGGATCATCCGAAGCAATGCCCTCAAAGTAACGATCGGCAAACTCCAGATACAGTTTGGCAAGTTCGTCTTTGCGGCCGCGCGAGAGCAAACGTTCCGCTTCGGCGGCATAGACTGCACCCGCGTCATTGTATTGATGACGCAGCACCATCACGTGGGCGCGACCAAACCGAGACCGTGGTATCCAGGTGCTGTCGGGATATTGCTTCTCGAGCGTTTCATAAGCAGCGATGGCGTCGTCATGAGCACCGGATTCCGCCAAAGCGTTCGCCTTCAGATATTGCAGATAATCAGCGGCAGTTGTCGCTTTGTCTTCGAGCGCCTCGTCAATCAATTTGACCGCAGTGTCAAATTCGCGCGCCTGCATGGCATCGTGAATCGCACGATCCAGATCAGGCAGCAAGGTAATTTGGGCAGCGTGAGCAAGCGGTTCCGCCGCCATGTTGGTGGAAGCATGCCCCAGCAAGGCAACGAAGGTCGCAATCAGAAAACAGCAACACAGAGGACGCATCAGCAGATCTCGCCAGCGAGAGGT
>CAXBHV010000843.1:0-4036 GCA_963974855.1 uncultured Rhodopirellula sp.
ACTTTGGTGGGAACGACAATGCCCGACATCGACAGATGATTGAACTTGCGCATCACGCAGGCGAACTCTTTAAACCATCCCGTTAACGCCAGCGCAACCGTGCCGGGGAAGTGGAACCAATTTTCCAACGCAGGTTCCTCGACCATTTTGCCGTTTTCCATGATGTTGCGGCGGTCGACCAAGAAACACTGAGTCACGCCGGGTTCAGGACGTGTGCTATCGGATGGCCAAATCGGCTTGTCAAACATCGCGTACAGTGCTGTTCCGATGTTCGCCGTCAATCGTTTGCCGAGATGTCGGTTTCTCAGTCCCGCACATGACAAACTGTGACTCAGCAATTTGTTTGTTTCACCGATTCCCGCAGCGACGACAAATTCGTTGGCCGAAATCGTGGTGTGAGTATGGCGTCCCGATTCACTGCGGTGGCACACGTCGACGCCGTCGACTCGCAGTGCGCCCCCTTCATCGCGACGAATTCTCAGACGCTTGCCTTCGGTTCGGTAAGACACCTCGGCGGGAACCGGATTGTTCATCGATTGAGTGAGAAAGCTGTTGGGTTCGCCTGCCTTGTATGGATGAATGCCGCCGATGTGATCGCCGAAACTGTCGACGGAATTGTCGCTGCCGCAGCCCAAGCACTCACGCCGCATCGCCACGGGCAGCGGTTGGACATCTTCGCCGAGCGCGTGACATCCTTCAGCAAAACGCATACTGCGATCGCTGATCTGAGACTTGGTGACCTCGGTATTGACTCCAAGTTCGTTACAGACCGACGTCATTAATTCAGAGAACTGAGCATAGTCGACACCGGTGGGTCGACGATCGCCCCACGATTCATAGACCGATTCGATGATCGGCAAGTGAATCGCATTGTTAACGTAGGGGCCGCCACCAAACACACGTGCTTGGCAGACGTTGACAGTTTGCTTGGGCGGAATCTTCTTTCGCATTGACGGGATAGCGAGCTGCAATTTGGAATGAACGTTCCCCAGCCCACCGGCGATTTGACCGGCGCCGTCTTTGTAAAGTCGATAGAGAACTTGGTCGCTGCGTGGCGGCGACAGTTTGATGCTGCCATCGTCTTGCGGGATCTTTTGGATCAATGCATCGGGGCTGACAAAATCACCGACGTCAAGGATCAGCACGCGCAGCCCCGCAGCGGTCAATCGGTTGGCGGTCGTCGCTCCGCCCGCCCCGCTGCCGATGATACAGACGTCGTAGTGGTTGTTTAGATCGGCCAATGGCGGCGCATCCATCGTCACCAAAAACTCAGGCTTCTCGCACTGAGGTGACCATCCGCCACCGATCAATTGCCGCGCCGGTTGACGCGAATGGATCACCAATCGTCCCAACATCGTGACGCCACCGACGGCGGTATGCAGCAGATGGTCGTCGGTCCATTCAATGCGAGGTGGGCTGTGTTTGTCGCAAGGCGTCTCGCCCTGATTGAGCAACCGGCGAAGTTCTCCAGGGCACAGCTTGTGCAGTTGATGGCCGGTGTGCTTGACGCTGTAAAGGTTCAACCACAAAAGGGCAACGTTCAGTCCGAGTTGCAATCTCGCGGGCAGATGCTCGGCGTAAATCAGCACTTCACGAGCGACTTGGCAGGCATCATCGCCTTGATGTCCACACCACAGCGAATCAATTTGCGCATGGATGATCGCAACGAGCGCAGGAAAACGCTTTTCGCGAATCGTTTGAATCGGACAATCGGGATGATCGTCATTGCCGCCCAGGCCAAACGGTAGAAATCCCGCAGCCAAAGAACCCTTGAGGATATCTCGGCGCGAAAACGCATCCAATGAAGAAAAATCTAGCATCCTTGCCAGTCTCGTCAGCGATCAAGAGGAGTAGTGGAATGTTCAACCGGAACAACCCAATCCTTGGCATCGGCAAGATGCAAGTCGCTTTGATCGTGAAAAGCATGGCGAACGTGTGAGGATTCACAAATTCGATTTCTCGTGTCGAATATGACGGTAAATCGGACCCGCGATCACGCTATACATTCGGCATCCAAGCGGTGTACATGGAACTCGCCCGTCTTGAGCGTTTTTTCGGCCAAGTCCACTAAATGCTCGTGATGGGTAAACATGATCACTTGCGTGCGTGCGGATAATTCGGACAAGGCCGTGATTGCGGCGCACGCCCGGTCATCGTCAAGTTGGACCAAACAGTCGTCGACCACCAATGGCAATGCGGTGCCACGAGTCAATTGATGGTCGATCGAAGCCAATCGCAGAGCCAAATACAATGCGTCGGCTGTCCCCGTACTCATGGCGTTGGCTGGCACATCGGGTTCGCCGCTACGCGTGCGAGTTCCGAACAACATCACCTTTCCGCGTGAGTCAAAGTCGACTTTTAACGAGTCATATTCGTCTCGTGTCAGTTGTTGAAAAATCGTCGAAGCGAGTTGCAATACCGGCCCTTGGTTCTCTTGTCGGTAATGCTCGATCGCTTGTCGCAGCATCATCGCGGCAACCTTCACGCGAGCGAACTCTTCGATCGCGTTCTCCATTTTGCCGGTCAAAAATTGGATCGATTGCGAAAGTTCCGAAGCTCGACCGCTACCATCGATTTGTTTTAGTCGCAGTCTAAGTGCACCGACCGTTTGCTGGGCTTCGGAAAGCGAGTCTTGGTTATCGGCGAGATCCGCTTCGATCTTTTCAATTTCAATTTGTACCAATTCAGGTTGGTGCTCGGCGACCTCTTCGGCGAACGCTTCGAGCTCGACAGTACCCGAGAGCATTCGCAGTTGCTCTTCGATCGCTTGCTTGGATTGTTCGATTTGTTGCCGCTGTTTGGATCGCTGCTCGACTTCGACCAATTGTTCCGCCGCGTCGCAGCCAGCTTCTTCGCACAACTTTTGAATCGCGACTTCGGCTTCGGTCACCTGTTGCTCGGCAGTTTCAAGTTGCTTTTCAGTCGAAGCAAGTTGCGTGGCCAAAACACCGCGTTGTTGGGACGCGGCACGCTCGTTTTGCAATCGATTGTAAAGCTGCTTGACGGTGCTGAAGGCGTCGCTGACGTCCCCTTCCTTTTCCTCGATCTTGACGCCCAATTCAGCGGCTAAGCGCGCGACGTCTTTTTGGTAGGTCTTGTCGTCTTCGAGCATCGATCGAATGCGGTGGGCCAAAATATCACGTTCGCGTTTCTGGGCACACAAAGCGTCGATTTGCGTGATCTTTTCCAAAACCACCGCTGGCGTGCGGTCCACCGATTCGGCCAGTGCCGACGTGGCGGCGGCCCAATCGGTGTGCCATGTGTCGTAGTCGCGTTGACGCGATTCGAGTTGCGTTTGCAATCTCGGCAACTCTTCACGCATCATGTCATGTTGTTTCAGTTGTTCGTCGTAACGTTTACGAGCATGATGCAGCGTCGTGCGAAGATTCACCGCGTCATCGTACAACGACGAAAAATCATTCGCGTCGATCTGGTCAAACAGGCTCGGTTCGTTACTGCCGACCAAGACAGGTTTGTCGACGACGGCCGATTCGATCGCGTGATTGAGTCGTTTGCACGAGGCGGCAATACGTTCTTCGAGTTGGCCAACGCGTTCTCGGGCTTCGTCAAGCCGGATGGTCGTTTCAACCAATTGAGCATGCGCGGTGATCCAGCGATACATGCGGTCAGGCGTGGTGGGGTTGACGCCCGAGGCTTCCCACAACGATTGCCATTGTTGCTGGGCCTCTTGGAACGCGGCTTTCGCTGCTTCGCCGTTTGTTTGACAAAGCGTTTTTTGGTTGGCAGCCTTCTTTAGCTCTTCTTCGATCGAACTTTGCAGGTGCAGTTGTTCGTGATGAGACCGCATCGCATCGACCAACGTATCTGCTTTGCGGATTTCCGCTTGCAACTGCGTCAGCATTTTGGTGTCGAGCGTTCCCGCTTGGTTTGCGGCGATCACATCGCAGAAAATTGCATCGCGACGCTCACGAGCTTCACCCAGTTGTTCCTCGCTCGGCAACGTTGTGACAGACTGGACCGCTTCGAGTCGCTGTTGCAATTCCCGCTCGCTCGTGTCGAGTTGCTTCCACTGTTG
>CAXBHV010000844.1:0-4034 GCA_963974855.1 uncultured Rhodopirellula sp.
AATCTGGCAAGCATCACAAACTCTCAAAATATATGCGATTTTTCTGGGATCGATGGTCCAAGAATTGGGACAGTCAGGAAGAGGCAAAGCGCCGACCATATCCAACTCGGCACTTTCATTTAATTCTCGATGACCCCACCAATGGCTGAAGGCAACTTTTCCGATTGTACGGCCTAGGTAGTTGCGAATCTCAGCATCATCAATTAGGTAGAGTCCCTGCTTAAATTCTTTTATTGCAAGTGACTGCGCGTGCGCGGCGTGATTGAATCTGATTGCATTCTCTAGTGTTGTTTGATCTCCTCCACCACTTCGCGTAGCAAGTTGAGATGCGCGATTCCACGCTTCGGTTTTCTGTAGTTCTTCAAGTCCGCCTGGGTACATACATAAGGCATGACCGAGGTCGTGAATTAGAAATGCTCCTCCAAGCACATAAGCTTCTAACGGATTTTTAATAATTTCGATGGGGAACACGACATCAAAGACCTCCCAAAGTGCATCTGTGTGAGTTTCGTCATGAATCGTCAATTGCCGCAGATCTTGGGGTAACTGCCTGGCAAACTGATTAGCATGGTCACGGAATAGTGTGAAACTCTCCCTAAGTCTTGAAACAAAGTTCGATGTTGGGGCTTCCGAAAGCACCTTGCCCAGCGAACATTTCCAAAGTTCAGTAGAGCGGATGAGATCCATTTGATCACAATTGTATTTGTGGCACGTACGACATTCAACATGTCGAGTGTATCACCGATCGATTCGTTACAGCAGTAGACGATCAGCAGGAGATTCGTGGCATACCAACCGCGAACTGGTGGACGTTTTTGTGACCACTCAATGCCAATATGTGGGCTCGGACTGCAAAATTTATTTCGCTCACCCAAGTTACTTTTGCGACTCTAGTACTCGCCCATCGAAAGGCGAAGCGAAAGTAGACACTAAAAATTCAGCACTAGATTCTGCCACGGGCGTCAAGCGTGCTTCTGCCGCATTTGAATAGACGTCGCGCCGCGCTCCGGTGTGTGACAATGGAGCAGCTACTTGAGCCGGGAAGGATGCTGAGGCAATTTTGGCCGATCCGCTCATGAGCTAGGTCACATTGACCGAGGCGGATTGAATCTATACGGAAATCGCTTCGGGAGAACGAAAAGGTCCAGGACTCAGAGAACGAAAATGTCGAGGACTCAAAACAGGTTCCTTGCTTGAGCAAATGGGTTTATGTGGACAACTGCACTCGACAAAAAACGTATGATTTTCTCAGACAGACTCATGTTGGCCACAGATTGAGCTCAAATCGGAGGAGCAAGCCTCGGCGTCAGAGTTGGCCCCCGAATTCGCTTCGGTCAGCACAACCTCGGCGATATTCCCGGTTCGGCACATCAGCTCAGTTTGCCGACACCGAAGTTCTGTCGAAAATAGCGTCGCTCGATGAAACCGGTGCATCGAAATTTGGAGGTGATTTCTGCGCAGGTTGTAGTTGAAGCGACCAAACTTCGCAGTCCGCTACGACGCTGAACACGACAACTCTCAAAGCACCAAGCCCGGTAGTGCATCATGTTGCAGCGTGCGAGCAAGAGAATCCTCATCTGGCGGAGAGTATTTCGATTTAAGCTACGTATTGCGTACCCGAGTCGTCTAGCCGACGGCATCCGCTACAATGAGTCTCTTGTTCATTTCTTTTTGGCCGTCCCTCGGTCAAATCACTTCCAGAGTTTGATCTCTTAAGCCGAGTGACAAGCCTTCACCATTCCCGCCTAATTCGTCCAGAGTCCGTTCGTGCATATTTCACGGCTACGCCTACGGAATTTTCGCAACTTCCGAAATGCAGAATTCCGCTTTTCTGAGGGCGTCAACACACTGATCGGTGAAAACGCGTCAGGGAAAACGAATGCGCTGCAAGCAATCCGACTTCTCTTGGATGATAGTCTATCTCGCGGCGCGATCCGACTCCGCGAGTCTGATTTCAATCGAACGCTAGAATCGTGGAAAGGGGAGTGGATCATCATCAGCCTTGAGTTCGATGATCTCGATGCCAGTGAAGGATGCCAGGTAATTCGGCACGGGGTCGGTCACATGGACGGCACGAACTCCGGCACTTATACCTTGATATTTCGCCCCAACAAGGTAATTCGCAAAACACTTTTTGAACTCTCCAGAACGGATGCTGATGATGATGACGAAATTCGGCGAACACTCGACGATCTAACCGTTGAACATTATGAATCGCTCTTCACAGGACGCGCCACCGCCGATTTTCTGGACGATGAGGTTTATAAGAAGCTGGTCGGCGACTTTGACAAACTGACATTCCCCGATCCTCAAGATGACGATGCGTTGCAAATCGGCGACCGGATGCTCCAGCCGCTTCACTGCGAAGTGTCCTGCACTTTCGTGAAGGCTCTTCGCGACGTAATCGCTGATCTCAAGAGCTACCGAGATAGCCCGCTCCTGAATCTCCTTCGCGGGGCTGAGGGCAAAATCAGCATCGTCCAAGCAACAAAAATCATTGGGCAAATCACCACGCTCAACAATGAGATTTCCGAGCTTCAGGAGATCCGTGATATCGCGCAAGGAGTTCAGGACTCCCTGCACGAGACTGTTGGCCACACCTATTCCCCGGCGATTGATATCCGCTCTGCCATTCCGGAAGAGCTCGATCGATTACTTCAGCGTTTATGTCTTACCGTGAGCGACCCAGGCGATAACGGATACAAAGGTGAGATCGACGAACTCAGCCTCGGAGGGGCAAATCTCATTTACCTCTCACTCAAGCTGCTCGAATACGAACTGAAGACTGCCACTGATCGTGTCGCCCATTTTCTGCTGATCGAAGAACCAGAATCCCACATCCATACTCACATTCAGAAAACGCTATTCGAGAAGTATATTTACGAAAATACGCAGGTCATTGTCTCTACACACTCGACACACATCTCCGCGGCCAGCAAGATCAGCAGTGTGAATATCCTCGCCAAATCAGGACGCGAGGCTCGGGTCTTTCATCCGGCAAACGATCTTACTCCCGAGGCATGTCAACGTATCGAACGCTACCTGGACGCGGTTCGCAGCACACTGCTCTTCGCCAAAGGCGTCATCCTTGCTGAGGGAGACGCCGAACTGATACTCGTTCCAACACTGATCAAGAAAGTCTTTGGTGTCAGCCTCGACGAACTCGGCGTGAGTCTCATTAACATGAGTTCGTCGTTTTTTTCGAATATTGCCGTGTTGTTTCACAAGAAGCGCATAAAACGCAAATGCGCGATTCTCACTGACCTCGACACTTCCTTCCTTGCCCTTCCTTCTGACCAAACCAAAGATACCAAGGCCCAATCGGGTTGCAGGGCATCACAAGTATCGGGTCTTCAACGCAAGATGCAACTCGACAAAACCTGCGAGGTAAACACCTGGATCAAGGCATTCTACGCGGAGTACACCTTCGAGGTTGATTTCTTAATGGCCGGGAACGAGGACGAGGTGATTGCAACGCTTGATACGATCTACAAGAAGCCCGCGGCCAAAGCCAAATGCGAAACAAAGATCCGATCAACTGCGACCGAAATCTGGGCACCTGAAATGCTTCGCCTCGCCGAAACCCAAGGCAAAGGTTGGTTTGCTCTTTTGTTGGCTGAGCGAATAAAACCCAACACGACCATTCCACCCTACATTTTGCAAGCCGTTGCCTTCGCATGTCGGCGGACGATCGATGACAAAACTATCGTCCAAATGATCAAATACCGATGCGATCGCGTCCATAAAGATTCGTCCGAGCGAAAGAAAGTCTTATCAGTGTGCGCATCAGGAACCGCTAGAGAAATCTGCGATGAGTATGTTGCTCAGTATCCCAAACGCACACTTAGCAGATTCATTCGAATGGTCAGGTAATGGCAGAATTGAGCGTCCAGCAACGTGCCGTGATTGAGGTTGACGGTGATGTCTTTGTTACCGCCTGCCCAGGCAGCGGCAAGACACGTGTCCTATCTGAGAAAATCATAGCCACACTCGACCGCGGAATACCGCCGCATCAGCGCGCGCTTGCCCTAACT
>CAXBHV010000845.1:0-4018 GCA_963974855.1 uncultured Rhodopirellula sp.
CGGCAAATCCGTTTATTACCGCAAAAACAAAGAAGAAATTTGTTGGCAAAATGATGTGAGGCAAAATGATAAATCAACTCGCGTCAATCATTTTGCCACCTAATCATTCTGCCAATCGATCGACCGCGGGGGCATTTGCGACAGCGATTTGACGCTTGCCTCAACAGGGAACGCTGGAAAACTAACGCCGGTTCCATCACGCAGGAATTCCGTTTGAATCGCAGAGACGATTGCCATCAAATCATCATCACCAGTCGGGGAACGGTGCCGTTCAGCGGGCAGCGGCGAACGAATCAGCCACTATCAAATCGGTGATCATCGTTGCTCCGGTGCAATCGAGGGTGCTCCTCTGTTTAGATGACACGGAAAACAATGGACCAGTTTGCTGGACGCCGACACAGAAAGTGTAGCCGAAATGAGAAAGGCCGAGCAATCATCGGCCAATTCCATTCATGGATCACTCCCAAAAGCGTCCGAAAGTCGGGACAAAACACATCGCGATCAGCACGACCGCAATCGCGACACCCGCAAACAAGAATAACGTGATGCCCAGCTTGATTGCGATTTGGTTGGCATCGCGGCGCGGACGGACTTCGGTTTGGCGAGGGCTGCTGTTTGATGTATTGGACATAGACTTTCGTTTCCACAGCACGACGCAAGCGTCAAGCAGTTGAGTCGGCGATCGCTTGAGGTAACGGGGACCGAGGAGTTGATTCACCATTCAAAATCGACGACGATGAGACCTCGCGTGCATCCGCTTGTCCGATCGCAATGGCCGGCGTGACAAGTTGCTTGGCCATTGGAATGCAGGCCAGGGAAATGCCGCGAGGGGATTCATACACGCTACGTTGATCGCCGACAAAACCACATTGTCTGTAAAACGGAGCAGCGTTGAGCGTCGAGTCGAGGGTCAATCGTCTCAATCCTGATTTTGCCGCGAAACACTCCAGGTGTGCCAAGATGGCGCGGCCGACTCCGCAACCCATTCGGTCAGGCCGCACAAAGATGGCATCGACTTGACCAGTCGAGTAGTCGAGCATTCCTGTGCCGACCACGGATCCATTGACAGTCGCAACGTACCAATGCTTGGCAACGTTTTCGGCAAAGTCGTCCGTCATCTCGCCAGTCGTCCACGCCAACAACTGCTCTTCGGGGTAGTGTCCCGAGCATTGGGCGAGAATCGCAGCATTGCGAATGTCCCACGCGGCAATCGCGTCTTCACGCTCGGCTTTGTGGATGACAAGTTCCATTTTTTCTTGGCGAACGGTAAGTGTAACCGGGTACGCGCGTAAGATTCTATTTCAAAACCGCCCGACTTCACCGCGCCGGTTCACGGCTTTGTTAGGCGTCGTGGATCATTTCATTAGGCCGGTCTCAGGTCGAACGCCTTGTCAGGCGTCCTGTTCCGTCCCTTGCGGATGGACCGAATTATCATCCCCGACAGAAGCAAGAGCCAAGACCATGACCAGAATTGCATACGAACGTCTCCATGGTAGTCCCAGGCACCGGCAACTTCTGCCGGATACCAAGTCTGGGTGCCGGTGAGCCATGGTGAAAACGGCAAACCGAATCGAATGATCGTTTGCTCGCCTCCACCGGGTTGGACAGTTGTTCGCCATGTCGGCAACAACATCATCGCAACGCAGACAACTTCGGCGATGCGCCCCACGTGGTTAGGTTTCATCGATTGCGTTCCAATCGAGCTGTGGCAGTGGTGTCGTCGGAAATGGCGACGGTGATTTCCCTGTCGTACGGGACGAGAAACTGCTTGCTGGATTCGCCAGTGTCCGAATCGAACATAGTGACAGTTACCGTAATGGCGTCGTCAGCAATTTTGTCTACCGTAACGGTTTGACTGCTTGTGACTGCACCGCCGGCGGGACCGTCCCCTGACTCCGAGATCACCCCCGTGCGTTCTATGCGATGTTGACCGACAGAACCGCCCGTTGCGCCGTCCACGCGTAAATGGAGAATCGGAGCATTCTCGCTGCCGTCGCCGCCACAACCATAAAGAAGCACAAAAACAATCAGTGGGATGAGCCGGTGCATTTCAAATCCGCCTAACGCTAGCCGTCCTTCGGTGCACGGCATTGTTCCCCACATTTTTGCAGCAGAGGAACGTCATCTATCTCGATTAACGCAACATTAATTATAGCGAGCGCAAAGACCGCCAGCAAAGCGGTTGAATGCAACGAGAGTCTATTTTCCGTTGTATCCTTCGCGATTGTGCACCGTGGTAGGCGACCGGCAAGTCTAGACTTCGCGAGTTCAAAGCCCCATGCCAATCAGTATGCCCGAAGTTAGGAACACTATAACGCTTTCGACGACGGTCATGCCGCGAATGTTTAACGGATGAAAAGATCGCCACGGAAGATGAGAAACGCCAAATTGGATTCCACCACATAGCAGGTACGACCAACCAAGCCCCCGAATGCCAGCCATCCGGCAACCCGCGAACAGGATCGCGAGATATAGGGTCACGACCAACATTGAGAGAAGTGTGAATCGACGGCTACGTTGCACGTCCACGGCAAATGTGCAGTCGGGGAACGATAGTGATCACCGGGCGGATGCGTTCATCGTACCCGAAATCTGGACACGTGCGACGCATCCGCGCCGGTGCATCAGAGTGTCATTCGCAATGTGCACATTGCGTTAATTCACAGGAGGCACTTGTGAACAAACTAACAACGCTCAGAATTTTGCACTTTCGAACAGGTTACGGCACTTTGACAAACAGCTTCAATCATGACCGACAAGCTATTTTTCGGGTTGGAAACCTCTTTCGGCGTATTTTTCAAACTCGTGGTTCCAGGTAGACATGACTTCGTTTGTTGTATCTACCCACTTTTTTGAAGGCATTACGTAAAACCGTTTCGGGTCCTCAGCGTGCAAGAACCATTTGCCGTCTTGCAATCCGATTCCGGCTTCGTACTCTCCGCGTGCATCGATTGCGGCGGTATGAACGGTGAATGCGATTGGTTTCTGAAAAGGGTTGTCAGGATGTATCAACCGCAAACCTATCCCGAATGTTTCGCCATTGCTATCAAAGCGATTTGTCTCAATTGCCCACTTATCCAGAGCACGCCGGATACGGAGATCGGCGAAATACGCGGAGATTGGAATCCAAGCAAAGAACGCCACAATGCCAAGTGTGAAAAGCACGAGTAGAGATTTTGTGAAAAGCCCAAGTTTCATGCTGTGCATCCAATAATTAAAAGCGAGGTGGGGAACGCATCATTCCGCATTATTGTCCGTGTTTCAAATGCTGGCTTGACCTTTATCACGCAACTACTCGAGAGGTACTCGGCCTCATGTAGGATAGCTTCGTCACCTGACAAAGCGTCAGACGAACGCCCGACATGACCGGGGACGCGCGGACGAGTCACCACTTGTCGCAGCGCTGCCGCGTCCTCCGTGTCCATGTCATGGTTCGTTGGTGTTTTGCAGCGGCGAAGAAGCGACCATCGCCCCAAGCCGTGACCCAAGTCTAGCGATCCCGTCATCACGCGGCAAATCCGCCCGCGCATCGTCGAACGCAATCAGTTTGGCAAGGATTGCCGGCCGCATCGACACGTGACGCCGGTTTCAATCATCGCATTCGTTCTCGTCAGTTCTGTTTCGAGTCGTGAAGAGGTTACGCCACGAAGAACACAAATAGGCACGAAGAAAGTCGCAAGAATTCATCTACAGCGCGGACCGAGTTTGAACCCGGCAACAGATCGCGACAGCGAAAGGAAGATTGCCATTGAAAAGGACCCCGGCAAAGGACCGCCGCTTTTCGGATTAGTGAAGATTAGTGCCCATTAGTGTTCCCCCCCTTCCCGATCAGCAACGGAAGGAACACTTATCAACGCTGATCGACACTAATAGAGCAAGAGCGTACCTGAGCTCATCCAACGAACGGTCAAAATCACGAGGCACGGGCAGTTGACATGCAAGCAGACCAAAAACCACACCACCCGTGCTCACGTGCAGTACGCCCAGCATGGGCGTGATCTTGTGGGGTGCCCAAATT
>CAXBHV010000846.1:0-4004 GCA_963974855.1 uncultured Rhodopirellula sp.
ATAATAATGTCCAAGCTCGTTGATGTCTCCGGTGTGGTAACCAACAACCAAGCGAGCCGGAATGCCTTGGCTGCGCAGCATCATTGCTAACGCCGAAGCAAAATATTGGCAATGGCCGCGGCGGTCGGTTGCGACGAATTTTTCAATCGGATCCACACTCGAACTGGTCGACGCATCGAGGTTCAAGGTGTATTGGAAACCGCCTCGCGTGTGCAAGAACTCTTCGTAGACGCGGGCCAACGCCATCGGACCACGATTTTCTTCGGGCATACTACTGGCGATCGCATCCGCCATCAATTTGATCGTTGGCATTCGGCTCTCGTTGAATTGCAACAATTCATCACGATACCTCTGCCGAAAGTCTCGTTCGGGATTCACCCTTTTCTCGGACGCCCGGACACCGATCCCGTTGTTATTTTTCACCGCAACCCGAGACGCATAGGCAATTTCTCCCGGAGCAAACCGAGCGATCAATTCGGATTGCACACCATCGCGAATGGAATTGGTGCCGAACGAGTATCGAATCGGAGGGTGACGAGAACTAGTTGCCTCGCGTCGCCGGAGCGTCCAACGCTCCACTTGATGCACCACCTCTTTTTGCCTGTCGATTCGGTAGTAAGGAGCAATCGCAAATAACGATGCACTGCTCATCGACTTGCAATCAATTTGCACGTTGACCGAATCGTAAAAGTTGCGATCACTATTTCGCGGTGGGAAATATTCATTTGGCAACAACTGCGAATTGCTGATAACGCCACCGGGAATCGAGGACCAATCTGCGATCATCTCGCCGTTTTTACGTTGAACGTGATATTTTTCGAGCGTACGGCCGCGAAGATACAATCCGCCGATCGTTCGGTACGGCTTTCCGGAGGACCGATCGGTCATCCAAACACGAAGTGCAATGTCATTGCTCTTCAACATTTGGCCAAATTGCTTTAGGTGTACCGTATCGCTGAAGCCGACCAGAGCATTCCCGCGATGGCCCATATTCGCCGACTCAGTCGTCCTTGGAATTGCGTAAAAGAACGTGGCTCCGATCAACAGTACTGCGGGTACAACGACGCCTAGAATGGTGCGAGACATGCCTGGAACCGAAGAGGGAGCGGCGCCATCCGAATCGCCCCCTTCTCGATTTGGGGTCAGCAACACTCGTGGATCGCGTAGCAATTGTCCCGTGTCGTTGGCCGAAACTCCCGACAACAATGCAAGTCCGTACGCAGCCACAAACCCAATCGGCACCAACAACAACCCGAACGAAATTGCGTTGTTGAAGACCGCTGCCACGATCAACTCAAGCAAACAAAAAACGCACAATTGCTCGCACACTCGCCGCGTCTTGACCTGCAGCATCAAGATGGATTGCACCAACACTAACAATTCCGAGACCGCCAGAAGATGTCGATCTCCCCCCTGATATAAGTCAAATGCGAAACGCGTTCGCGTGTTGGGGTCGTAGACAACAAAATCGGCCACGCAATAGATCGCTGCAGCGACCATCGCGAGATAGGCGATCAAGGACGGGAGCGAAAAGAACGCTAACAAGTCGACAAATACATAGCCGAAGATCGAAAAGAAAACAGCGATCAGTGCGAATGTCAGAGAATCGGGATCACCAGCAAGTGTCATCCCCCCCAAACAGGAAAGTACGGCAAAGCACAACTTGACGCGACCATCCACTCGCGTCTCACTCTCTTTCGCAATCGGTGAAATTACTGTTGCCATAAAATGATGCCCAACTCCCTGCCTGGCGGTTTCTGACCATTGTACTGTAGTTTGTCCGCCGGAGGGTTGGTTATCTACCGGCGGGTTTGATTCAGAGTCGTCGCCGCTCTAACCCAATTCTAAATGCTTACTCCGTCACTTCGAACCAGTCGCTTCCCCCTGCGGCGGAGAGATCAATCCACCGCAATCCGCCCCGACGCAGCCATTGATCCAAACGGCTGCGCATCTCGGGATCTCCTGCTTGAATCGCCTGTTGCATCGAGCGAGGACTTAGCACCAAAAAGTCCTGGAATCGCCCGCCTAGCTCTGAGGCCTGCTCGAATGCGCCCAATAAATCGGGCGAGTGAGTCACTTGGACTCGCGATAACAGCGACAGCACATTTCGTTTTGTATCGGTCGACCCACTGGCCAATGTCGCCATCGGCTGCTGTCCTGCGGCTGCTACCACAATTCGGCTGGACGCCCCTCCTGCCAATCGCATTGCAATCGTCGCGGCCGCACTGATTGCCATTTCAACCCTCTCATTGGGCGACGTTGGCGACTCGAGAAATGCTTCAACAATGACACACATTTCGTAGCGTCGCGACTGTTCGTACTGCGCCACCACGGGCTGATCCAATCTCGCCGATGTCCGCCAATGAATCTTGCGGACCGTGTCTCCGTCGCGATAAGGTCGCAATCCATAAAACTCGCCTTCATTGGGCCCCGTCCGATCCGTCGACCCCGAGACACCATCATTTCGCCCCGTTATGAAACGCTGCCAACCCCGCTTTAGTGTCAACAATTTGGGGTACACCTCCAACGTTTCCGACTGCTTATTGATGACGCGAGCGGTCAACAAATCAAGCGGAAACGAAGTGAACACACGCAGCGGCCCGAAGGTCAACGTTCCGCGATTCTGAGGAACTATATACGTTGTTTTAGAAGCGACTTGGCTCGGGCCGATTTGATGGATCGTAGCACTCGACAAATTGCTATTAGCTTTGCCGGGTGACAGCGACGCTTGCGACTCGACTCGATCGTCGACACGCAGTAACCACAAAATCATCCAGCGGCTATGGTTGGTGACTTCGAAATCCAACGAAAACGCTTTACCGACATACGCCTCCGACGGCAATCGCCGCCGCAACGATAACGCCATCACGGCACCGCGCGACCAACGCCACTGAATCATCAACGCGCCGACCAAGATCCCAGCGACAACAAGCAACAAATTGAATCCGCGGAGTGCTCCACCGAGCATGGCAAACGTGCTGACAAACAAGAAATGAATGCCCAGACGCGTGGGCCAAACCTTGCGTTGGTAGAACGGTGAATTCAGCGATTCGTTGCGTAATTGCATCAAAAGAGACCGACTTAGGCACGAGCGGATTTCCGGTGTCGTCTTTCACGGCCTATCCGCGATCGTTTGCGAACGCCACCTTTATCACCGAGCAAATTGCAGCATTGATTCCCCGCACGATTCGAAACTCGAATGACTTCAAAAAGTGCCCGAGCGAACCAATCGGACATTATACAGGCACTTCGACCTGTTCCAAAATGGTTGCAATTTGCTTCTCAACCAAATGCCGACTCGGACCTTGAAACACGCTGTCGTGAACGACCCGGTGCGACAATGTCGCCACCGCGAGCGCCTTGATGTCATCAGGAGTGACAAAGTCACGCGATTCGGACAGCGCTCGAGCTTGACATCCACGATAGAAACTCAGCGCCCCACGCGTGCTGACGCCGTACTCGAAATCGGCATGCGACCGCGTGGCTTCGACGATGTCCAACAAATAATTGACGAGTGATTCTTCGAATACGACATCGCGAACTTCGGCTTGGGCATCACGAATCGCCTGCAGCGTTGCAACGGACTGCAGTTGGTTTACCGGTTCGCCGCTGCGATGCGTGACCAGAACTTCGCGTTCCCAGTGACGATCGGCGTAGCCAATCGAGGTTCGCAACAGAAAACGATCGAGCTGGCTTTCCGGAAGCGCGTAGGTGCCTTCGAATTCGAACGGATTTTGCGTGGCAACGACGATGAACGGTTGCGGCAACGGATGCGTCACCCCATCAATCGACACGCTTCCTTCGCTCATCGCTTCTAGCAGCGCCGATTGAGTTCGCGGCGGAGCACGGTTGATTTCGTCGGCCAAAACGACATTGGCGAAAATCGGCCCCGGATGGAATTCAAATTCCCGCTTATCCGTGCGATAAACCATGCTGCCGGTGATGTCGCTGGGCAACAAATCCGGGGTGAATTGCAGCCGATTGAACTTGCCGTCGATCGAATG
>CAXBHV010000847.1:0-4001 GCA_963974855.1 uncultured Rhodopirellula sp.
CCCGCGAACCGAATCCCGATTGTGCCTAACAAAACGGTTTCGGTTAGCGGTCCGGCGTAATCAAAGTGCGATGTCGTTTCACCCACTCCGCGACAAGCGTCCGCCCACTGCGTGTAGTGATCGACGCTCTCGATCACCGGCGATTTGTCTGCAGGGAATTTGTCTTCGGGGAACAACTTGGGCGTCGCGACGTGGGGGATCACAAGCGATCCCTTTTCGCCAACCAGTACCGATCCGGCGCCGGGCAACGCGTAGTCGGCCGGAACATCGCCCAATTTTTCACGTGGAGGCCGTGCTCCCACACCGTCGTACCAAGTCACTTGCAGCGTCGAATCCGCGGTGTACTCGGTGCCGGGGAACTCATAACGAACCGTCGCTTCGTCGGTCCATGATTCAGGAAACAATTTCGGTGCTTCGGCCGTCAACTTGTTAGGCGAACCCAGTTTCAGTGATTTGAAAACGGGATCCAAAATGTGGCAACCAAAATCGCCAAGTTGTCCGGTCCCGTATGCTTGCCAGCCGCGCCAATTGAAGGGGTGATACATCCCGATTTTGTAAGGACGATCTTCCGCAACGCCTTGCCATAAATCCCAGCGAACGTTCGATGGCACGGGGTCATTACCCGTGGGACGATCCATATGCCGCGGCCACGATGGTTTGCCACCTTGCCACGAATGCACCTCTTTGACCTTGCCAATCATCCCGGTATGCACCATGTGCACGGCGGTGCGATAGGCCGAATGAGATTGGATTTGGTTACACATTTGTGTCACCACATTGAACTTGCGGGCAGCCAATGTCATCTGCCGTGCTTCGTGAACCGAATGGGTGAGCGGTTTTTGGCAAAACACATGCTTACCTAGTTGCATGGCGGGCAAGGCGATGGGAGCATGCATGAAATCGGGAGTCGAAACCATCACGCCTTCGATCTCTTTGGACTTGTCCAGCACCTTTCGCCAGTCGTCATATTGTCGGGCTTCCTGGTATTTCTGTGCGGCTTGGCCAAGGTGCTTTTCCGAGCTGTCGATGTCGCAAAGTGCAACGACTTGGACATGCGGACTGGCTGCGACGCCATTCAGGTCGCTCCAACCTTTGCCACCAGTCCCGATGCTGGCGATACTCAGTCGGCTATTGGCTCCATAGACTCGTGAATAGGAAAGCGCGGGCAGCGTGATCGCCGCACCGGCGATTGCACTGGACTTCAGAAATGAGCGACGATTACGCGATACGGCCATAGGTAGGTTCCGTTTGTCGGAGGGGAAGGTTTAGTGGAGGGAGCTCGATTCTAACTCAATTGGAAACGCTCGTGCGTAACGAGTTTGGATTTCGTTCTCTTCATTATTTTTCAGCAACGGGGCAAAACTGCGGTCAAAGTTACGCTTCGCTGCCACCAACACAATGATTAATGGAATCGCGACGACGGCAACACGAATCGCCCCCGCACGCCAGGGGCTGAACTGGCGCAAGCTACGCATTTCTGTTACCCAGCAAAGCGTTGGTGCGATCATCATCGCCAAGGCATTTGTGATCGTAAGGCGGCCAAAGAAATGCCCGAAAAACAGCACCGAAAACAGCATCACTACGGCAATGCCAATCAGCGCATCCGAGTGAAATGCGACGTTGGCCTCACTGCGTTTCCGCATGACGCAAGCGGCGATCGCGGTTCCCAGAACCGCTGCGGTTATCGGAATCGCGACGGCGCCACCTTTTATATAGCCCGCCAACATCACGCTGACCCCAGCGGATTGAATCGACAAGCAAAGCGAAAGCGGAATCGAGACCGCTTCGGACGATCGCTTTGACAGTCGGCACAGCAATAACCAGACGACACCGAACAAACTGCTACAAATGATCATTGCAAGATAGGTTTGCCACAACGTCCATTCACCTGATTCGCTCAAATACACCGATTGGTGCATCAGAATCCGTGGTACTGCAGCGACCAGGCAAATTCGCATTAGCCATGCAAACCAAAGTGGCGTGCGTCGGGCGGCCGTGATCCACTGAATACAGATCGCAACGGGCAAAATGATCGTCAGGAACCGATCCAATGCGCTCCCGGGTGGCCACGCCCATTGCAGCTTCATCACCATAAATCCGATCGCCATACCAACGCCAATCGCTGGCGTGGAAATCAAATTCAGGTTATTTTTCGCAGCGCGAAGCAGTTTTGTGATCACCAGTACAAACAATGCACTGGCGATCAACGCAACCGCGAACGACTTCACATACAGCAGCGGTTCAGGCATCCGCTACTTTTTAACGCCTTCGCAATCGATCATGATCAAAGCCTTGTCGCCGATCGGCCCGATCGCGTTCTTGTCGAATCCATAATCGCTGCGTTTGAGCGACAATTCGGTTGAGAACGCGACTCGTTTTGTTCCTTTGAAATCGTGCTCCTTGCCACCCATTAACACGAGCGTGATTTTGTTGGTGGTGCCATGCATCGTGAAATCACCTTCGACATTGTAGCCACCGTCAATCGGTTTGACGCTCGTGCTTTTGAAGGTGATTGTTGGGAATTGCTTGGTGTCGAAGTAATCGGGCTGGCGAAGATGCTCGTCGCGGGCCGCGTTTGCGGTATCAACACTGTCAGTTTTGATGGTCAACGCAAAAGTCGAATTGGAAGGTGTTTCGCGGTCAAGCGAGAATTTTCCCGAGACATCATTGAATCGACCGTGAATCCAGCTGATATCGAGATGGCGAGCCTTGAAACTGACCGACGAATGAACAAGGTCATAGTCGTAATTGTCAGCAGCAGAGGACGTCGTCGCGCTAACACAGAAGGTTGCAGCGAGTACAAAAGTCAGTCCACAAGCAAAGAGTGATCGTATCATCAGAGGCGTGCTTTTCGAGAGTAAAGGTGGGATGAACTGCGGACCGTTGTCAATCGCAGCATGCTTGCCATCGTATTAGCGGGCCTGACGCGAGTAAAGCTGAGCAGTCCCCACCAGCGGCCGATTCGCTGGAAAATCATCGATATCAATGGTCACCCGATGCTCATTGAATCACTCCGCTCTATAGATTTATTCGCAAAACACTCGTTTCTTAGCCGAAACAATTTGCATTTGCGGGGCAAATCCTCAACAATCAGGGATCCTGCCTTCGTCCCCCCCAATCCGCCTGGTCGCCATGAAGCGAATCCTTCGCGACTCGTTGCTGTTGACATTTGCAATCGTTGTTTGCGACTGCGTCAACGCAGCAGAGGATCCAGCCGCTTTTTTTGAGACGAAAATCCGTCCCGTTTTGGTACAGCATTGCTACGAATGTCATTCATCGGATTCGGGCGAAATTGGCGGAAAGCTCCGCGTGGATAGCCGCGATGCAATGCGCACCGGTGGCGAGTCGGGCCCCTCTTTGCTAGTGGGAGTCCCCGATAAGAGTTTGATTATCCAGGCTCTGCGGTACGACGACCTGGAAATGCCACCGGATGCCCCTCTACCAGAATCGGTGATCAAGGACTTCGAGAAATGGGTGTCGCAGGGGGCCGTTGACCCACGAGATGACGCAGGCCCAACGCCCGCCTCGCAGAGTATCGATGCCGAGGCACTTTGGTCTTTCATGCCTCGACAAACGCCATCGGTCCCCTCCGCGAGCAATCCCCAGTGGCCGCGCGACTCGATTGACAATTTCGTCTTGTCGAAAATGGTGGATGCAGGACTTTCTCCCACGAATGATGCTGATCCTCGCACCCTGGTGCGCAGGATTTACTACGACCTAATCGGATTGCCACCGACGCTAAATCAAGTTGATGCCTTCGTCGCCCAGTACGAACGCGACGCCGACTCGACGGTCGAAGCGCTCGTTAACCGCTTATTAACAAGTCCGCAATTCGGAGTACGTTGGGGACGCCATTGGTTAGACGTTGCACGTTATGGCGAATCCAATGGCGACGATGGATTGGGGCGCAATGCCACGTTCCCTCATGCGTGGCGTTACCGCGACTACGTGATCGATGCGTTAAACAACGATCTTCCCTATGATCAGTTTCTAAAGGAACA
>CAXBHV010000848.1:0-3991 GCA_963974855.1 uncultured Rhodopirellula sp.
TTTTGTTCAGAATTTGTCGAATCGATCAGCCGGGATCAACACCACAGGTTCCCGTGATCGAGGGTCGTCTGGTCTATCGTTTCGCCCACCCCATTTCATCGGAAACATATCACCATCACGATAGGCGTATCGATAAAGCCCGTCATCACACTCAACACAAAAAATGAATTTCGCTGTTGTTTCTCTGGCATAAGAAACACCCGTCAAGAATTTGGCTGCACTTATAAACACATCAGGGAAGTCCGCGAACTTTCGAAAACGCCGCTTGTATTCGACATAAGCGACCTTGCCGCGCTTGACTGCGAAGAAATCAATCTCAAGCGAATGCGCCAGCTTATTAATCGAATCAAGCGACCAACGTTCAACAGCATAGCGCATGAACGCTTGCTCACGCGCCGTGTCCGCTTCACTCTGGTACAGCAAGTTGATCCTTCAGTTTGTTCACCACGGTTTGTCGCTTGTCAATTGATCCTTCAGTATGCTTGCAAGATGCGAATCCCAGCGATAGAACTCTGTCCAGATATACCGATATTTTTCCGCCCACTGTCGATACCATTCATTTCTGCTAACCTTGAGTAGCCGCAACTTGTCAGCCGGGTAATTGTCGTCCGCGACAGGAATCGGGCGACCCAAGTAGTGTTCACATATTGCTAACCGCACCATCAAACGCAATGTTCCAACGCGAACGTTCCAGCCTTGAGTTTCTTTATCGTAAAGAATCTGCTGCAACATCTCGCGCTCTAACTTTCGTATCGCATCCTTGTCGTTTGTGTAGATCAAACGGGCATAGAGCGAAGCAATCGGCCTCGCTCGACTGATAGCACCGGCAACGTCTTCCCACGTCAGCGCATTGTAGGCGAAGCTACCGCGCTCTACGTTAGTGCTTTTGGTTGTCAGCAGCTTTAATTTTTCGAGGCTCAAATTTCTCGTCCATGATCGCCATTGCTGTTTCAATTTCAACCTTGATCGAGATCGTGGACACACCGATGTCGTCAAGCGTCACGCGAAAAACATCGTCAGAATTAATCTCAACTTCCCGACCTGAGATGGTCTTGAAGATCACGAACAATCCACCGTCTTGCAACGCCAATGCCCATCCTTCTTATCCCAACCAAGCACTTGAATCGTCCACCCAGCTTCACGCAAGGCCGCGAGTGCGACAGCATGGTCTTCATGCTCTATCTTGTTCACACGATTTCGAACGTGCGCCCTTGACGTGCATTGCACACCTAACGTTTCCGTGCCTTTCAAGCCTACGATATCCAAAAATCCGAACAAGTCCTTGCGAAACCCGCCCTTGCCGGTACGAACGTACTTCTCGACCACTTCCGCAAGATAGCCGTCATCACGCAGCTTCTTTAGCGTGAGTTGCGTAGGGCTGGTCACAGAAAGACGAATAGCGCGGCCACTAACATCACTAGCATCAGTGCGTCGATTGCTCTTCTCCCGTTAGTTCCTTGATCCGTTCGTAAAGAGATTGCACCAGTTCCTGCAACCGCTTAATTTCATCGCGTAACTGTTCTTCGTTCATGCTGCATGCCTGTCTGGGATTCTTGGGAGATCGTTGGCGCGACCGGTCGTCATCCATTTTTCGTAGGCAGCACAACCGAGTCGAAACTTAGCGCACTTTCGTTTGTGTTCACAACCGTCGCAAGGACAGTCTCTGGGAGTGGATGCATCCTTGACATACTGCGGTTCATTCTTTCGACGACCCGCACGACATTTTTTGCACATCGGTTGCCGACCGTCCCGCGTGGATTTGTCTCCGTAAAAAAGATTAAGAGTCTTGCTTTCCTGACAGGTGTTGCATGCCTTTGTAGCATCGAGGGAGTTCATCAAGTTTCCCGTCGGTGCCGAACGCTTTTGCCGTTTCTCGGACGTGTTCTTCGAATCCGTGGTCAACGATCCACTCCCATGTTTTTTGTCGACTTAAATAAACCCGATTGGGCGCGTCGGAAGAACTCAAGGCGGCAACGGTCAAGCCAATCGTCTCGCGATTCTCCTTCACTTAACGTCAATCCCATGTCCTTCAGCGTGATCGCAAAGACTTCTCTGAACGGTCGAAATTCCCCCAAATGATAGATCATAGAGTGTGCGTTTGAATAGCAGCGAACACATAAGCCGAGATAGCGGATAGTCACCGGCCCCCCGCACTTGCACAGCGCCTCGTTGACCGGCGCTTGCTCTCGTCGTGGTTCTGGTAATTCGTTTTCCCAACGATTCTGATTTATCCACGGTGCCATTCCCGCCAGATACGATGAACCTTTTGCAGAGATGCAGTATTTTTTTGCAGCATTGACGGCGGTGGTCGATAATTCTTCCGAATCGATCCACTCGTCCCATGCAAGTGCCGCTTCCTTTTTTCCACATCCCAATCTCCAATCAAATGACCAACAAAGATCAAAGCCGCCCTGCTTCCACTTGGGCCAACTGCTTTTGATCTGTTCTGTTGTTCTTTTTTTTGCCATAGTTCCGCGAGAGCGCGTGTGCCCCTAAACCGCCAAATCCCGCTTGCCTTGCGGGTAGGATATCAGTGATCAATTATCGAGAAGCTGATTTAGGCCAGCCCCGGCCCGCCCCATGCGGCACAATAACTCGTTTCGGTCTTCCACCGCTCAAAAGTGGTGATCACTGGCCGGTCTTTGTGCGGTCAAGGGTCTGGGCTGTCCGGTGTTCCACCCCACTATGCGCCGCTGGCTGCGCCATCTTATCCGATTTGACTTTGGAATCACATAGGAGCAGAATTTCTGCTACATGCAAAAAAGGATATTGAAATGGATACTATGATTGAAGGTGTGCTGTTTGTCTTGCTCTATCTCGTCCCGCTGTTCTTTATTCTCTCAATCGGGGGTTACGTCAGTGACAAAATCGAGGACTATCTATGCAACCGCACAGAACACAAAACCAATTAATTCTGTCAGAACTAAAATCCAATCCGACCGGCATCTCCTCAATCGAGGCGTTCTCCAAATTCGGAATCACTCGCTTGTCCGCACGGATTTACGATCTTCGGCGCGAAGGACACACCATCTACAAAAGAAGCGAGTCGCGAAATCGAAAAAATTATGCTCGGTTCTTCATGCTGCATGAGTCCCCCTTTCCTCCAGAAGGTTCCGACGCTGCCGAAATCCCTTTTGCGGCGGTGGCATGATGTCAGGGATGAGGTGTGTTGGGTGCGGTTGCCCGGATGCAAAGACCCGGACACGGTCGTGTTCGCACATTACGCATCACTTGGGCTTGCCCACGGAATGGGATTTAAGGGCGTCGATTGGGTCGGCTGTCCAGCCTGTTTTACCTGCCACGACGCTGTCGACGGAAGAGCGGGGAATTTTGAGCGAGATTTTGTCCGGCTTGCTCACGCCGAAGCCACACTAAAGTGGATCGAGGAATTGCGATGCAGAGGGTGCGTGATCTTAAAATAAATTTCCGCTGCGTTGTCGAGCATGAAAACATCGACGACATCAATGAGAACATTGACACTGCGCTTGCCATTCGTGAGCAGGGTGGAAACTTTCACGAAGTGTCCATTCGCCCACCACGTCGTAGCAATCCCCAGAATGATTATTTTCATTCGATGATTCGGGACATTGCGCGTAACACAGGCGATAGCGTAGAAGCCATTAAGTTCTGGGTGAAGGCCGAATTTTTAGGTCTTGAAGAATTTATGTTTGCCGGTAAGCAAGTCAAGCGGCCACGGGCAACCTCAGAACTGACAGAAAACGAAATGAGCGAATTAATACAACGAACAGAGGTGCTACATGCAGAATTTGGATGACGATAGGGATAGGCCCGACGACACTTGGAATTTAATTGCCCAAGAGGTTGACGAAAGGCATAAAGAATTGGTAAACGGATTTCTTTCAGAGGAAAATCTTGTTGATGTGGTTCGTTACTTCTATAAACAACTGAAAGATTCGTCGCTGGTTGAGGCGATTGAACAGGTAGCGGTGACGCACGGGTTGGACGAGAAAACAGTGCGAAAGAATTATTT
>CAXBHV010000849.1:0-3986 GCA_963974855.1 uncultured Rhodopirellula sp.
ATTCATGCGATTGAATTTGGTCAAACCGGGCGTCGCCGCGGCGGCAGCCCTACTGGCCGCAACGATATTCTTGTCCGGCGGCATCATCGGCACGCTGCACCACTTGTACTTTTCGGGGACTCCGACCGTCGCTTTGGCGTGGGGATCGGTGTTCAGTGCCCTCGAAGTCGTTCCGCTCACGTTGATTGGTTTCGATGCCATGGAAGATTTGCGTCGATCTAAAGCGACGCCGTGGGTCCAGCGTTACAAATGGCCGATCTACTTCTTCGTTGCCGTGGCGTTTTGGAACATGGTCGGTGCTGGATTGTTCGGATTCATGATCAATCCACCGATCGCACTGTATTACATGCAGGGGCTCAACACGACACCGCTGCACGCGCACGCCGCGTTGTTCGGTGTCTATGGGATGCTCGGCATGGGATTGATGCTGATGTGTTTAAGAGTGTTGATTCCGGCGCGTGAATGGAAAGACGGATTACTGCGAATCGGTTTTTGGGGCATGAACATCGGGCTGTTCGCGATGTGTGTGCTGAGTTTGCTGCCAGTCGGACTGCTGCAAACCAAAGCCTCGGTCGAGACCGGTTACTGGTACGCTCGCAGCAGTGAGTTCATGCAAACCGAGTTGATGCAAACGCTGCGTTGGATGCGAGTTCCCGGTGACACGATCTTCTTCATCGGCGCCGTTGCACTCGTGATCTTCGTCGCCGGACTTAAGACGGGGCATTCGTTCAAGAAGACGTCCACAACGTAAAGAGGCGTAGTGAAAGTCGGCAGGAGTTTCAACAAACAAGGCCGAAACTCTTGGCGAGTTTCGCTACAAAAGGAGATTGCATCCGTGAAAATACCCATCCTTTTTGCTTGTTCGGGTTGTTCCAATGCTGGCCAACTTGCCGGTCAGGTCGCACTCGAACTGGATCGTCGGGGCGTCGCGGAGATGTCGTGTTTGGCTGGCGTTGGTGCCGCCAAACCGCTGTTTTTGAAGAAGCTAAAAGACCGCGAGGTTTGGATCATCGACGGTTGCCCGATCCATTGCAGCCTCGGTGTGTTCGACCAAGTTCGCGAGCACGTTGACGTTCACATTCGATTACATGATCTCGGTATCAAAAAGAAGGCAGAACCACCCACAGGAGCGGAGTTCGACGAGTTGATTAAAGCGGTGTTATTACAAATCAAAGAACAACAACATGTGGCGTAAGCCATCCATTCGAAAAGGAATTGAACGATGCAAACCATTGACACTCAAGCCACCGTTGGCGAACTTGTTCGCGAGGTCCCCAGTCGTGCTCGTGTATTCGAGTCGATGAAGATCGACTATTGCTGCGGCGGCAAGATTCCGCTCGCAGACGCTTGTGCGAAAAAGAAGATTGATCCGATTAGCGTTGTTGAGCAATTGCAACAGTGTGATGCCAAGTTGGCCGATGACAGGACCGTCGATGCCGATGCGATGAGTTTGACGGACTTGGCCAATCACATTGAATCGACGCACCATGCGTATTTGAGAGCAGAGCTTCCACGTTTGGACTTCATGACCGAAAAGGTTGCGCGTGTCCACGGTGACAAGGAGCCACGGTTGCTGCAGACTCGCAAAGCGTTTGTGGCGATCAAGGCAGAACTTGAACCGCACATGATGAAGGAAGAAAAGATTCTTTTTCCGATGGTGCGTCAGCTCGAAGCGTCCACCGAGCGTCAAGAACTTCACTGCGGCAGCATTGCCAATCCCATACAGCAAATGGAACATGAGCATGATCTCGCAGGCGATGCGTTGGCGATCTTGAACGAGTCGACCGACGGTTACACACCGCCCGAATGGGCCTGCAACACGTACCGAGCGATGCTTGATTCGCTTTCTCAGTTGGAGCGTGACATGCACCAGCACATTCACAAAGAGAACAATGTGTTGTTCCCCAAAGCCATCGGGCTCGAACAAGGGACACAGCACGCTGTTACTCCCAAATAATTTCATCTAGTGCTTAAACTGATTTTAACTTTGGGGTAGTGGGCGTGGCAACGAGTCCGTCTTCGTTGACGAGTACAAGGGACTCGTTGCCTCGTGCGAGCACTCGTCCTCAACCGTGCATCTCGGCGGTAAACCGTCTTGATGTATTATTCCAGCCAAAGAGAAGTTCAAATGATTCGCGACCTCACACTCATTCCTTTCCTCGATGAAACCAGCGGTACCGCATTGCGGTTCGAGCTGGCCAGAGAGGGCAACGTGCGTAGGCAAACCATGCCTTGCGATAACAATCAAGCATTCCGGACGATCGTGGAGGTGGTGTCATGAGCGAATTGTCTACCACCTACGTTGATCTCGCCGCTGAAGTTGCCATTCAAGAAGGTGGCACGATCAGCAAAACCCTGTACCAGGATGCCTCGTTGAAAGTGGTCTTGTTCGGATTTGATGCCGGTCAAGAGCTCTCGGAACACACGGCGGCCGTGCCTGCAGTGCTTCAGTTTCTTGATGGCAGCGCGACGGTGACGCTGGGCGAGAAGTCCGTTGACGCATCGGCAAATACCTTCATTCACATGGCCGCGAATTTGTCGCACAGCATCACGGCGAACCAGCCCACTAAGATGCTGTTGCTGTTGCTCAAAGGAGCCAAACCCGATGCCCATCCTCCTAAATAAAGCGAGTTAGCCATGTCGGAATCAGGTACCGTCGCACTGCAACATGACTCACCGATCGGAGTCTGGGTCGCTCAGCATCCGCAGACCGCAGAAGTGTTCGACATGTTGCATCTCGACTATTGCTGTGATGGAGAAAAACCACTTGAAAATGCGTGTTGGGAAAATGGATTAGAAGTGTTGCGTGTTCATTCACTGTTGCAACGCACCGTCGCCGAAGTGGCGACCGACTGTCAATCCGATTGGATGCATGCCTCGTTGACGCAGCTATGCGATCACATCGAGCAGAAACATCATTCCCGATTGAAAGACACGTTGCCGCTGCTAAGCAAACTGATGGAGGAGGTCGTCGATCTGCACGGCGAGCATCACGAAGAACTGCGAGAGGTTCAGCGTCACTTCATCGTTTGGCGTGACGAAATCCTGGCCGTGATGGTCGAGGAGGAGCAATTCCTGTTTCCCGCGATCCGTCAATTTGACTGTGATTCCGATCACAGTCAATCGCTTGCGGATGCTGTTAATAAAATGATCCATCGAGTCACCTCTGAGCACGCTGACATTGGCGAAACCCTCAAGAAGGCGAGAAGTGCTTCGAAGAACTTCTCCGCACCCAAAGATGCGTGTGCAAAGTTTTCACAAATGTACGGATTGCTCCGCTGGATCGAAGCCGACGTCCGCCAGCACGTCCACAAGGAAGAGGCAATCCTGTTTCCGCGTATGAAGACAGCGCTCAATGATTGACGCAAGCTCTCGAGTGATTCTGAAAAGGTACTGTTCGGAAATAACGTCGTTATTTGAGTTTTGATTCAATTCTCGCGGGTGAAGTGTTTTCTCTGTAGTGGACGAAGTTACGAGTCCCGTCGTGCCACGAAGTCACTGGGACTCGTAGCCTAGTCCACTAGCCCAAAAGCTGACGGTCGACACGCGAGACATCGTGTTTGGAATTCTCACGCTGCCAAATTGATGAACAGGTTACCTGGGTCGTCATTCGTTACTTGCTGTCGTAGCGGGTGACACGGTTCCGCTTTGGAATTCCGGCAACTCGTAGTTGTGCGCTGCATTGACTTGCGCGTAGATCAGCACGCTGACAAGCAACACGGCGATGCCAGCCAATCCGACGATCAAGTTTCGTTTGGACTTATCCATGAACGTTTGACTCCGGTTAGAAAACGTGGATCACGGCGGGCCACTCGGCAGCTTCACGACAAAACGTCGCAGCTCCCCAATACTCGACCTCGCTGCATTGCCTAACGCAGAAATAAAGAGTAGTATATCGGCAATTAGTGTCAAGTAGCCAATTCGCTTGTATTTGGTGAGACGCCCGTGTCAAATCGCTCCAAGACTACGTCCGATCGCGACCAAAG